>JBCBTA010000045.1:0-13203 GCA_039818905.1 Planctomycetota bacterium | reverse complement strand
GCCCGATCGCCTCGCGTGGAAGCTCGCGGACGCACTGGAGCAGGCGACATGGCCGCTCCACAAGGCGCGTCGGAGTATCCGCAAGCGACTGGGCCTCGACCGCCCCACGCGACCCGGCGAAGGTCTCCGCTCGGTCTGATCAGCCGATCGCCTCATCGACAATCCGCAGCAGCGCAGGACCGTGCTCGTGCATATCGAATCGTGCGGCATGGGCCACGCCCGCCTCGCCCATCGCATCGCGCAACGCGGTGTCGGCGGCAAGTGTGCCCATCGCATGGGCGAGCGCCTCGACGTCGTCCGGTTGCACGAGCACACCGTTGTCGCCCACCGCATCACCGGCCCCGCCGACATCGCTGGAGATGACCGGCAGCCCAATGCTGGCCGCCTCGATGAGCACGCGTCCAAAGGACTCGTTGTGCGTGGAGAGCACGAAGATGTCCATCTGCCGCAGTTCATCGATGGGATCGTCCCGCCAACCACGAAAGCGGACGGACTCCGCGATGCCAAGCTTCGCGGCGAGGTCGTGCAAGGCCGGCGCATCGGGCCCGTCCCCCACGATGGTCAGCGAGATGCCCGGAGTGGTTGCCCGCAGCAAAGCGAATGCGTGGAGCAGGGCCGTGAAGTTCTTGTGCTGCTCGTCGAGCCGCCCGACACTCACGAAGCGAACGTCATCGGTGCCGTGTGGCTCTCGCACGATGTCCGGCAGCCACATGCCCATGGGGAGCATGCGAAGTCGCCGCCGAATCGACGGCAGCCCGGCTGCCACCTGGGCTTCCATCCATCGGGAAAAGACCACCACTCGGTAGTGCCGGTCCGGGCGCAACCGGAAGAACGCCTGCTGTCCGAGCTTCACCCGCCTCCGACGCGGCCATGCATGCAGGGACTCCACGATCGGCGTCGGCACGCCAAGCAGCTGCGACGTCAGACGTGTGTCGGGAGGGAATGCGCCGGTGAAGAGCTTGATCGCCTCGGCACCGATCCGGCGCACCGCCTGGCGCACTGACTGTCGGCCGAGCCGATCGACGCACTCGACCACGACGCCCGCCTCGTCCAACTGCGATGACCAGTGATGCAGGTGGGTCTCATCCGACGTCAGAAGACCGACGGTGTGGCCCGCGCTCCGCAGCCACTGAGCCAGCTCGACGAGGTAGCACGAGACCCCGCCCGGTTCGAGGACCGAGCTGACCAGCAGCAGGCTTCGTTGTCGGTCACCGGAGGTCACCCACACAGTCTCTCAGATACAGTGCAGGGATGACGAGCCTCACTCCATCGCCAGATGCACCACCCAGCCCCGTGGGGTTCGACGACATCGTCGCGGCCGCCGCGCGATGTCGGGAGCTGGTGCACCGGACACCGCTCGTCACCTCACGGACGCTCGATGCGCTGGTGGGCGCATCCGTCGTTCTGAAGTGTGAAAACTTCCAGCGCGTCGGCGCCTTCAAGTTCCGCGGGGCCACCAACGCCATGATGCGACTGGCGGAGTCGGGAGCCGCGGGCGTCCTGACGTACTCCTCGGGCAACCACGCGCAGGCGATCGCGCTCGCGGGCAGGCTGCTGGAGATCCCGACGACGATTGTGATGCCGTCGGACGCTCCTGCGGTCAAGCTGACCGCAACGCGTGCGTATCTCGGGCGCTCTGGCGAGGTCATCGTCTACGACCGCTCGACGACGACGCGTGAAGAGCTTGGGCAGCAGATCGCGGAAGAGCGCGGGCTGACCATCATCCCCCCCTACGACCACCCGGATGTCATCGCCGGCCAGGGCACCGCGGCCATGGAGCTCATCGAGGACGCTGGGCCCTTCGATCTGCTGCTGGTGTGTTGTGGTGGAGGTGGTCTGCTTTCCGGCAGCGCCATTGCCAGCACCGCGATGCAGACTGGATGCAAGGTCGTCGGCGTCGAGCCCGAGGCGGCCGATGATGCTGCCCGCAGCTTCCACTCGCGAACGCTGCATGCGGTGCACGACCCGATCACCATCGCCGATGGTGCCCGCACACCCTCGCTTGGCCGATGGACGTTCCCTCTGGTGCTCGCCAACGTGGACGACATGATCACCGTCTCCGAGCAAGCCATCGCCCGGAGCGTGCGCTTCGCCTTCGAGCGGCTGAAGCTGGTCGTCGAACCAAGCGGGGCCCTGGGCCTGGCAGGGCTGGGCACGCTCGCGCGCCAGGGCACGTTGCCTGCGCGGGTCGGCGTCATCATCAGCGGCGGCAATCTCGATCCGCACCGGCTGCCGTCCATCCTGGAACTCGCGGGAGACGACGACCATGTCCTCTGATCGTGACGCACTGGAACTGTCACCTCACGTGACGGCCTACACGGTCGGACCGTCCGACGGCTGGAGCATCGAGCCGCCATCGCCCCGCCGAACATGGATGGATGACACCGAGGGCTTCGCCTACCGCTGTCTCCCACTGGTGATGGCCAATCAGGCCGGATGGGTCATCCGGTGCCCCGTCGGTTTCGATGCTGTCTGGAATGGCGGTACCAGCCTCAAGGACACCTCCATCACACTGCATGACGGAGGCGAAGGCTTCGAAGGGCAGATCACCAGCCACTTCGGGTGGGGCATCATCACCTTCAGCCTTCCGTGGCTCTTTCAGACCACGCGCGGCTACGGCATGCTTGTGCGCGGTCCAACCAACTCCTTCGTCGTGAACTGCGCGCCGCTCGACGGCTTCGTCGAGACCGACTGGCTCGCCGCGACCTTCACGATGAACTGGAAGATCGTCGAGCCCGACCGCGTCGTGCGCTTCCAGCCCAACGCCCCGATCTGCCACATCATCCCCTTCCCGATCGAGATCCTGGAGCGCACCACGCCGAAGCTCCGCAGCATCGACGACAACCCGCAGTTCAAAGAGCAGTACGAGGCGTGGTCCCACTCGCGCACCAGCTTCAACGCCCGTCCCGACCGGACGCCCGATGAATGGCAGAAGGACTACCTCCGCGGACAGAGCGCCACCGGCCAGCCGGCCCATGCCCATCGAACACGGCTGAATCTCCGCCGCTTTTCCGAGTAGTCACTCTCGCGTGCGCGACAGGAACGCGTCGATCGTGTTGCGGTACCACGACCAGTCGCCCGGAAAGTCGTTGTGCCCTGTCGGATCGATCTCGAGCGTCGCGTCGGTCGCGATCTTGGCAAGGCGTTTCGCGTGCGACACCGGGATGAGCCCGTCAGCGGAGCCGTGCATGATCAGCACGGGGCCATCAAATGATTCCAGCACGCGGTCGGTCCGGAATGGGTGGCGGCAGACGAAACCGGGAGCGCCGTAGCGGGCCGCCATCGCCGCCGCGCTGACGAACGAGCTTTCCAGGATCATTGCCGCAGGCGGCCGTTCGGCTGCAACCGCCGCGGCAACACCGCCCCCAAGTGACTTGCCGTGGTACGCGATGCGCGCCGCGTCAACATCGGCTCGCTCCTCAAGCCGCTCCATGAATGCCAGGGCATCCGAGACGATCGCCTTCTGTGACGGAACACCTTCCGAACGGCCGTACCCTCGATACTCCGGCAGCAGCACGCTGTAGCCCAGCCGGTGGTACATCTCGGCGTACAACGTGCACTGCTCGATGATCTCGCCATTGCCGTGGAACATCACGACGCAGGGATGCCGACGTCCCTCATCACCGGGCGCGGGGAGAAACCACGCCTCGACACGATCGCCATTCGGTGCGGCGATCCACCACTGCTCGTAGCGCGGGTCGGTCGGCCCGTCGCCGACCGGCGTGGGCGTGAAGTGCCGCGGGAACATCATCGTGTCCTGCACGACGAAGAGCGTGAGCAGCCACACGGCGTAGATCACCACGGGAAGCACGATGAACCAGTGCATCAGCCGCCTCCGAATACCACGCGCGGGCCGTCGCCGCTCGACGGACTTGCCGGAGACCGTGAGGGTCGCACGCTGCTCGCCGCCGCGCCGACGCACGCGGCGCGGCAGCAGGCCTCGCCCCAGCCACAGCACGGACAGCAACGCTGCCAGCGTCACCACCCAGAATTGCCAGTCATCGACAGGGAAGGACATGTGCCACCATTTCCGACGCGATCAGGACACGCCCAGCAGCCGCAGCGTCTGCGTGACCACCATCGCCAGGACATACGCCACGCCGGTCATCCAGCCGAGTTGCAGGCCGGCCCACTTCCATCCACCCGCCTCGCGGGCTGTCACGGCGAGCGTTGGCAGACACTGCATCGCGAGCACGTAGTACACCAGCAGCGACCACGCAGTCGCCGTGGTGAAGATCGGCGTGCCGTCGGAGCGCTGGGCCGTGCGGAGCGCGGTCAGGACACCCTCGTCCTCGGCATCGTCCTGCCCGCTGACGACAACCGCCATCGTCGAGACGAAGACCTCACGTGCGGCAAACGATGCCATGACGCCAATGGACAGTTGCCAGTCATACCCAAGTGGCTCGAAGACCGGCTGCACAGTCCGGCCGATGCGACCCATGAATGATGCACGGACCGCGTGTGATGCCTCGGCGGCATCCGCTTCGGCTACGAGAGCCGCGGCATCCTCCGGCGACGTCGCCACCAGTGCGCTCGCCTGGGCCCGCATGGACGCGACGTCCTCAGGGGGGTCAACGATCGGGTATGAACCCAGCCACCACAGCACGACCGAGATCGCGAGGATGACGGTGCCAGCCTTGCGAAGGAAGACCAACGAGCGGTCCCATGTGGTGAGCAGCGCCGACTTCAGGCTCGGCAGGCGGTAGGCAGGGAGTTCCAGGGCCATCGGTCGTCCTTCGCCACGCAGGATCGTCCGCCGCGCGAGCAATGCGCTGAGCAGCGCGACGACGACGCCAAGCGCGTAGGAACCGGTGAAGGCCAGAGCCTGCATGCCGGGACGGCCTGGAAACAAGACGGTGACCAGAAGGGCGTAGACGGGCAACCGCGCCGAGCAGGTCATGAACGGCGCGACGAGGATCGTCGCCAGACGCTGGCGCCGGTCCGGAATCATTCGGGCCGACATGATCCCTGGCAGTGCGCACGCATGTGAGCTCAGCAGCGGCACGAATGAGTGGCCCGCCAGACCAAACGGGCGCAGAGCTCGATCCATCACGAACGCGGCCCGCGCCAGATAGCCCGTGTCCTCCAGCAGCGAGATCAGCAGGAACAGCAGCACGATCTGCGGCAGGAAGATCACCGTCGCACCCACACCGGCAACGACACCGTTGGCCAGCATGTCGGCAAGGAAGCCCGGTGGAAGGACGCTCTCGATGCCGGCGGCAATGGAGCCGAACACGCCATCGATCAGGTCCATCGGCACCGTTGCGAGTCGGAACAGGACCCAGAAGAGCCCTGTCATGACCGCGGCGAACAGCACCAACCCGATGATGGGATGCGTGAAGGCTCGATCGAGTCGATCCGTGAACGACGCGCGTGCGACATCCATCGATGCCGGAGCGATGGCCTTCTCGTACACCCGATCCACCCAGGCGACCAGGCCGTCCTCGTCACCCGGCGGCGTATCCGTCGGAATGCGTGCGCGCGTCAGCGCCTCTCGAATCGCGGCAATGCCCTCGCCCGATCGCGCCTGACTTGCCACGACCTCGCACCCGAGCGCTTCGCTCAGCCGCTCGACATCGATGCGCAGGCCGCGGCGTGCGGCGATGTCCTGCATGTTGATGACGACGACGGTCGCAAGACGACGGCGAAGCGCCTCGCCGACGATCGCCAGATTGCGGGCGAGGTTGGATGCATCGACGACGATGCAGACCGCATCCGGCGGCTGCGCCGCCTCGCCCTTGGGAGCCGTCTGCCCCGCGAGGACACCCCGGCAGACCGACGACTCGCTCTGGTCCAGTTCGAGCGAGTAGACACCCGGAAGGTCGATGACTTCAACGTCGCGCGATCCGATGCACGTGAAGCCGACGCGCGACTCCTGCGTGGTCCCGGGGAAGTTCGATGTCTTGTGCCGCAGACCACACAGACGGTTGAAGAGCGTCGTCTTGCCGGTGTTTGGGTTACCAAGCAGCGCAACACGCAGCACCCCTGCCTCGGGCGGTGACGCGTCATCGGTCGGCGCAACGGTCGCGGTCATGGATCAGTGCAGCGGCGTGACCAGCAACCGCTCGGCAAGGGGGCGTGCGAGTCCGATGCGGCAGCCACACCCTCCACGTCCATCGACGCGAACGATGCAGGGTGAGCCGAGCCGACACAGACTGACAGATGCGTTGGGCCGGAGCCCCATGGCCCGAATCGTCGCGGCATCCTCCGCATCCAGTGTGTCAGCGTGAATCCGGGCACTCTGACCGACCCGAAGGTCACAGAGGCGAACCTGGGCCGTGCTGTCAGGATGGGTCGTGTCAGCAGGCATCACGGGGTGGACTCCAATCGGGGGGTGCGGCCCTTCGGGCCAACGACCGAAGCGTAGGGTTCTTGCGACTCAGTTGCAACTGGAGCGGGCCTCGATCGGGGTTCTCAGGCCCTGGAGGGCCCCTGCCACTCGATGGCGGCAATGGAAATGTCATCCTCAAGGGGACGCCCGCTCCAGGTCTGCAGGTGCTGCACCGTCTGATCGATGGCGTCCCCCAGCGGGTGCTCTGAGGCGGCCCCGAAAGCGGTGCCAAGTCGCTCGAGCCCGAACATGCCGTCGTCGCCCGGTTGCTCAATCAGGCCGTCGGAGAAGACAAAGACGCGGTCGCCCGGCTCAAGTTCGATCCTGCCACTGGTGTATGTCTCCTCTGCCAGCACCCCGATGGGCAGGCAGGGCGTGTCGGCGACCTCGCGCACAGTGCCGTCGTTGCAGCGGAACGGAGGCGGATGTCCGGCGCTGACGAAGGTCATCACGCCCGAGGCAAGGTCCGTCACGCTGTAGAACATCGTGAAGAAGCGTCCTCCCATCGTCTCGAAGACGAAGCGCTCGTTCATGGACTGCGCGACGGCGGCGGGATCGATGACGGCGTCCGGCTTCAGGTGCGCCGTGGCTTCGTTCGCCGCGAGCGATGCGGAGTAGGAGAGCAGCGATGCCGGCACACCGTGCCCGGAGACGTCGAGGAGGTACGCGATCAGGTACCGCCCGCCGACGATGGTCATGCCAAGCGCATCCCCACCCAGCTCATCGCATGGCACGTAGCGCCACGCCGTCGTGACGGCATCGTGGCCGAGGTCGGCCGCGGGGAGAACACCCTGCTGCAGCTTCGCCGCGGCGTCGAGATCGTTCTTGATGCGCTCCTGTGACGCGCGCAGCTCCTGGATGTGATCCGAGAGAGAGCGTTCCACACGAATGACCCTCTCGCCCGCATGGACGCGCGCACGAAGCTCGTCTCTACGGAATGGCTTGGCGAGATAGTCATCCGCACCCGCCTCCAGCCCGGCAACGATATCCGCCTCGTCGTCGCGGCCCGTCAGCATCATGACATAGACGAACGGACGATCTCTGAAGGCGCGAATCCGCTCGACGAGTTCGATACCGGTGAGCCGCGGCATGTCCCAGTCGGAGATGACCAGGTCGTACTCACCCGACGCGTACTCCTCGATCGCGGCTTGCCCGTCACCGACTGCGCAGACGGTGTGGCCCCACGCCGACAGGTTGCGCTCGATCGTGCGGCGCGTGATCATCTCGTCTTCGGCAATGAGCACCCGCATCAGACCAGTCTCTCCGCGATCGCGTCGAACTCACCCGCGACGGCTTCGAACGCATCCACCACGTCGGGATCGAACTGCGATCCACGTCCCGCGCGGATCGCAGCTGTAGCATCATCGTGGGAGAGAGCCGGCTTGTACACGCGCTGACTGCGCAGCGCGTCGTAGACATCCGCGACGGCGACCACGCGCGCGGCCAGGGGAATGGCATCGCCGTGCAGTCCGTGCGGGTAACCACTGCCATCCCAGCACTCATGATGCGCAATGGCAATGTCGGCGGCGGTCGTCAGAAACGACGTCTCCCCCCACCGCTTCCTGATCGCAAGCAGCGCATCACCCCCGATACGTGGGTGTTGCTGCATGGTCTTCCGCTCCTCATCCGTGAGCGGACCAGGCTTGGTGAGCACGTTGTCGGGCACTCCCACCTTGCCGATGTCATGCAGTGCCGCCGTGCTCGAAAGCGTGTGGACCCATGACTCGTCAAGCCCGGGGAGGCGACCGAGCAGTTCGTTTGCAAGACATTCGGTGTATGCGCAGATTCGCTCGAGATGCTGACCCGTCTCGGAATCCCGTGACTCCGCAAGCTTCGCCAGCCCGAAGATGACGGCATCACGGCTGCGGAGGAGTTCGGCGCTGCGATCGCGCACCTTCGCTTCGAGATCTCGATTCATCTCCGCAAGGTCCCGCTCCAGCCGCACCATCCGCTCGCCGACGCGAACACGGGCTCGGAGCTCCGATACCCGAACCGGCTTCGAGAGAAAGTCATCGGCCCCCGCGTCCAGCGCCTCGACGATGTCCGACGTCTCTTCGCGACCTGTCAGCATGATGATGTAGATGAAGGGCGCTTCGACAGACGAGCGGATGCCCTGCACCAGCTCCAAGCCGCTGACCTTCGGCATGTCCCAGTCGGAAATCAGGACATCGAAGCCACCGTGCCCATGCGCCGCCCGCGCCGCCTCACCGTCCTTCACCGCGAGCACGTCATATCCCCATGCACTCAGGGAGCGCTCGATCGAGCGGCGGCTGATCGGCTCATCCTCGGCAAAGAGAATCCTCATCCTGCGCGCATCTCACTCCGGACCCGATCGATCTCCGCGAACATCGCGGCACGGCGGACCGGCTTGGAGACATAGCCATCCATCCCCGCGTCGATGCACTTCTCTCGATCGCCCTCCATCGCGTTGGCCGTCATCGCAATGATCGGCATTCGCGGCCCGTCACCTTCCGCCTCGCGAATGGCCCGGGTGGCGGCGAAACCGTCCATGATGGGCATCTGCACGTCCATCAGAATGACGTCGAACTGCCGGTCTGCGTGCGCATCAACCGCTTCCTTGCCGTTCGTGGCGATGTGGACGGTCCACCCGGCTTTCTCCAGCACCCGGATCGCGAACTTTCGATTGACTGCGTTGTCCTCCACCAGCAGAGCGACGCCACCCTCAGCACCGGCGCCACTGCTCGCGGCGGGCGTCGCCGGCTGGCTCTCGACGTCCGGTGTTCGACCGGCAACCGCACCGGCGATCGTGTTGAGCAGGAGTGACTGCTTCACCGGTTTCAGGAGATGCGCGAATGCGCCCAGCTCACGTGACTTTGCGAGATCTCCGGAGCGTGTACCGCTTGTCAGGAAGATGAAGGGCACCTGCTGATGCTGCGGCCCCTGCCGTGTGTGCTCCAGCAACTGAAATCCATCCATACCCGGCATGTGCATGTCGGAGAGGACGACACGAAACTCCGAACCCGCGTTGGCAGCCCGATCCAGTTCGGCGAGCGCGGCATCGCCGCCCTCCACACATCGCGGCTGCATGCGCCAGTTCTTGAGCATCTCCTGGAGGATGCGCCGGTTGGTGTGGTTGTCGTCCACCACGAGCACCGGGAGACCGTCGAGAACCTCTCGCCGTCGCTGCACATCCTCTTCCGCAACGATCTCACCCACGCCGAACTCCGCGTTGAAGTGAAAGACGGTGCCAACGCCCTCCTCGCTTTCGGCATCCAGGTGCCCGCCGAGCATCTCCGCGAGTTGGCGCGAGATCGTCAGCCCCAGTCCCGTCCCGCCGTACTGGCGTGTGGTGGAGGTATCGGCCTGCTCGAACGGTCGGAAGATGGCTTGCAGTCTGTTGGCGGGGATGCCGACGCCCGTGTCGCGCACCTCGAACCGCAGCGTCGTCCTGGCATCGTTGCGCCGGAGAACACGGACGGTGACGACCACCTCGCCCGTCTTGGTGAACTTGATCGCGTTGCCCACCAGGTTGACGATGACCTGCCGCAGTCGATGGACGTCACCGATCAGGGCGTCATGAACGTCAGCCGCAACATCGCACGCAAGTTCGAGACCCTTGCTGTGCGCGCGAAACGCGAGTGTGTTGAGCATGTCCGCCATGGCATCGCGCAGCCGGAAGTCGATCGGATCAAGCTCGAGCTTGCCCGCCTCGATCTTTGAGAAGTCCAGAATGTCGTTGATCAGCGACAGCAACGACTCCGCGGAGGACTTCACCGTGTTCAGGTACTCGCGCTGCTCGGGCGTGAGGTCGGTGTCCAGCGCGAGCTCCGTCATCCCGATGACACCGTTCATCGGCGTGCGAATCTCGTGGCTCATGTTGGCCAGGAAGTCGCTCTTCGCCCGCGTCGCCGCCTCGGCTCTCGTCGTGGCATCCCGTAGCTCGGCCGTCCGCCGCTCGACCGTGGCCTCCAGGTCCGCGCGATGCCGTTCGAGATCGTCGTTGCGCGCCCGAAGCTCGGTCATGAGCTGCTGTCGCGACAGGCGCTGCAGCCTGCCTCGGGCAGCCTCGAGTGCCGCGCCGTCGCTATGGCGGCTGCCGGCCGGAAGGGGCGCCACGGCGCGAACGCCCGTGCCATCGCACCCTTCCTTGATTTCGTGCACGCTCACGAAGAAGGGCGAGAGATCGGTCAGTGCACCTGCCGCACCGTCAGATCGCAGTTCGATCACGAGGCGGGAGGTCGGCTCGTGCTCGAGCAAAACGTCGATCGATGCGCTGAGCCGGTGTTCCCGGAGTCTTCGCACAGCTGCGGACACACCGGTGGCCAGGCGCGCGGCCGGCACTGCATCAAACCCAAGCTCGAGCGCAACCGCGCGGATCTTGCCGCGGGCATCAACGATGGATGCGTCGCTCTCGATCACAATGGAGCCCAGCTTCGTCATGCACCACACCGTAGGGCGGCGCCCTTCGCTTCGCTCATTGCGTGTACCTCAGAACGAGACACGACGCATCGTCATGGGACTTGCCGAACCGCCGGACCACGGACTCGGCGACCTGCTCGGGCGCCTCCGTCCGGAGATTCGGGTAGTCCGACGCGTGGAAGTGGCTCGACACACCATCGCTGTACATCAGAATCGTGTCACCACCAGCGAGTTGGATCGTCTGCAGCGCCGGGGTTCGCATGCGCTCGCCGAGGACGCCCGCCTGCGACACCAGCCGCATCTCTGTTTCGCCAAAGCACCGAAGCACCGTGTTCCCGACCCCGGCGTACCGCAGTTCACCGGTCGCCTCGTCGAGAAAGCACACGCCGACCGCGGCGCCGCGTGAGCCGCGATGTCGCTCGTGCAACGCTGTCAGCGTGCCCTTCACATCCGTCGAGCCCGACGCGCATGCATCCTCGAGCAGACGCACTCCCAGCGCGTAGGTGTCCTCGCCATGGCCGAGCACATCGACGATCACGCCCAGCACACCACCGGCAAGCCGCACCGCACCGGCGGCATCGCCGCCCACGCGCTGCCCACTCATGGGCCGAATCTTCGATCCAAAGATCACGGCACCCATCGCACTACACCCACGTGCGGACGGTGACCGTCGTGCCGCACCCCGGTTCGGACGCAATGTGGAAGTCGTCCATGAGCCGTTTGACGCCGGGGAGCCCCAGCCCCAGCGTCCCACTCGAGCTGAAGTGGTCCTCCAGAGCCTGCTCAACATTCGGAATGCCCGGTCCCTGATCCTCGACCACGACCTCGAGCCCCGCATCTCCCGGAGCGCCGTCACGGTCGATCCCGCGAATCGTGATGCTGCCGTGCGCTGCGTACTTCAGGATGTTGTGCGCGAGTTCCGAGACCGCTGTCGAAACCATCTGACGACGCCCCTGGTCAAACCCGAGCGCATCGCAGAAGCGGCCGGTGTGCTGCACGGCCTGCATTACGTCAATGTCACTCCGTATCAAGAGACGGGTCTCTCTCGGGAACATCAGCGTTATCCTCGGAATCCCAGGTTGCGTCCGGTCCAGGTTCGCTCGACTCGGCGTCCGCCTGGCGCGCGGCGAGAGCCGCCAGCGCCGCATCCAGATCACGATGTGTCGCCAGATCATCGACGGTCACATCAAGCTCGACGAGTGACGCAGCGACGCCGGGCTGGAGGCCGCAGAGCATCACTTCGGTGCCCATCAGCCAGGACATCTGCACGATGCGCCGAAAGCCCTCAAAGTCGTCAGCGTCCATGATCTCGACGCCCGAGAGATCGAGGATCGCAACGTCCTGCGATCCCATCTCGATCGCACGCAGGAGATCGGCCTGAAACACGCGAAGCACGCGAGCGTCCAACTCGACCTGGATCGACGCAATCAGCGCGCCGCGGTGGGCCTGAATCGAGATGCGGGCCACATCCTGGATGTCCTCGAAATCACTGGACATTCCGGCTCTCCCTCGCAGCGGACACGGTCAGCGCACACGGCTGCTGCATCAGGATCCGGGCCGCCCGGTCGCATCGCCCTTGGTAATGGCCTCACGCAAGGCGGCTTCGATGGTCGAGGTGGTGCGAATGGAGCCAAGTTCGACCCCCAGTTCCGTGATCGTCTGCGCGATCGCCGGGGAGATGCCCGAGATGATGGTCTTGCATCCCATCAGCACCGCAGCCTTGGCGATCTTGATCAGGTGATTGGCGACCGCTGTATCGACCATCCCGACGCCGCCGATGTCCAGCAGCAGCACCCGTGCACCTTGGTCCACGATGCTGGTCAGCGTCTTGTTCATGATGTCGTGGGCTCGCCGCGAATCGACGACGCCGACGATCGGCGCAAACAGAACGCCGTCCCAGATGCGCGTGACAGGCGTCGCCATCTCCATCATCGCGAGGCTGCGGGCATCAACTTCCTGCGTGATATCCGATGCGAACTTCACGACCTTGGTGAGATCACCGTCCTTGTCGAAGATCGGGTTGTACGAGGCCTGCAGCCAGATGAGCGAGCCGTCCTTGTGCAGCCGCTTGAACTCGCCGGCCTTGAACTCACCGCGCGTCAGCCGCTGCCACAGCTCCGCATACTCAGGTGATGCGGCGTATGCCTCGTCGCAGAACATCCGGTGATGCCTGCCGACCACCTCTTCGAGGCTGTAGCCGAAGATGCGAAGGAAATTCTCGTTTGCGTGCCGCACCGTGCCATCGAGACCAAACTCGATGACCGCCTGCACGCGGTTGATCGCCCGCACCCAGCCCTCGTACTCGGCCGTTGCCTCGCGCATCGAGGTGATGTCCTTGGCGAGGCTCGCGATCGCGATGGGCTCGTTCTTGTCGTTGCGCAGCAGCGAGAGCGTCAGGAGAACATCGATGCTCGTGCCGTCGCGCGTGACACGGCTGCCCTCGATGTTCCGGACTTCTTCACCGGCAAGGCAACGCTGCAGCAGGTCGTCCG
>JBCBTA010000044.1:0-13210 GCA_039818905.1 Planctomycetota bacterium | reverse complement strand
TGTACGCCGCGTGGTTGGCCAGGCGTTGGGACTGGTAGGCCTCCAGCGCCAGGGCGGCGTCGCGTGAGTTCTCCGCATCGGTGAGGTCGTCGAAGGCTGGGAGCAGCACCGTCGCGCAGAGCAGGGCGGCTCCGGCGACGAGGAAGAGCCATCCGGCATCGAAGCGAAAGAGCGGCGGACCCTGCTGACGTATTGGGCGAAGCAGCGACATGAGCAGTTGGCATCGGCACGGAGTGGCCCTCGACTGGAGAAGCAGGAACGTCCGTATGGAAGTATCAGGTAGCTTGGGTGCCGACCCGAAAGGAGTGCGGAGCGATGCATGAGCTGAGCCGGCGCGGTTTCATGGGTGTCCTCGGAGCGGGCGCGGTCTCGACGGCGCTGACGCCGCACGCACCAGGGCAGGATGGGGGTGACGGACGGGCCCGCGGACCGATCGCGATCGCGTCGGGCAACGGCATCCCTGCGACGCGGGAGGCGCTGGCGATGATGCAGGCCGGGGCCGATCCGCTCGACGCCGCGGTCGCGGGCGTCGGCATCGTCGAGGCGGACCCGAAGGACATGACGGTCGGCCTCGGCGGCCTGCCCAACGAAGAGGGCGTAGTGGAGCTGGACGCATCGGTGATGCACGGCCCGATGCACCGCGCGGGAGCGGTGGCGTCGCTGCGGAACATCGTGCATCCAGCCGCGGTTGCGCGGGAGGTTGCCCGGCGGACGGATCACGTCCTGCTGGTCGGCGAGGGGGCCTTGCGTTTTGCTCGTCGCCTGGGCTTCCCGGAGCAGGATCTGCTGACGGTGCAGGCGCGCGAGGCATGGCTGCGCTGGAAGAACAACGCCAATCGTGAAGATGACTGGCTGGAGGAGGGTCAGTTCGACCTGCCGGGCGAGGGCGCGGCCCAGTCTGCCCGGCCAATCGCCGATCCGCAGACGCATCTGGCGTATGACGAGCACGGCGTGCCGTGGACCGATGGGACGATCCACTGCTCGGTGCGCACGGCAGATGGCGATCTGGCGGGCGTCACGACCACGAGCGGGCTGAGCTGGAAGATCCCGGGTCGCGTCGGCGACTCACCGATCATCGGAGCCGGGCTGTATACGGACAACGAGGTTGGCAGCGCGGGCGCCACGGGTCGCGGCGAGGCGGCGATCCAGGTGTGCGCGGCACGCTCGGTGGTCATGGCGATGGAGCAGGGTGACCTGCCGCGGGATGCGTGCCTGCGTGTGCTGCGTGATGTCGCTCGGAAGACCAAGCTGCGCAGGCTGCTGCGCCCCGATGGTCGTCCGAACTTCGGACTGACGCTGTACGCGCTGCGCAAGGATGGGATGTTTGGCGGGGCGTCATTCACGGAGGGGGCATCGTTCGCAGTCAGTGACGGCTTCGGGCATCGCCTCGCGCCGTGCGCGACGCCGTGGTGATGGTCAGACTGCGACGGGTGTTACCGGCGGCCGGCCGCTGAGCACGGCGTTGATGTTGTCGGCACAAAGATCGGTCATCGCGGCCCGGCTGCGGTTGTCGGCGCTGCCGAAGTGCGGCGTCAGCAGGGTGTTCTCGCACGCCAGCAGCTTTGGATGCACCTCGGGCTCATGCTCGAAGACGTCGAGGCCAGCCGCGGCGATGCGACGGTCGTGCAGTGCGTCGGCCAGAGCGGCTTCATCGATGACGGGGCCCCGGGCTGTGTTCACGAGGACAGCGGTGGGTTTGCAGAGCGACAGCCTGCGCGCATCGATGAGATGGCGCGTGTCCTCGGTCAGCGGTGTGTGCACCGAGATGAAGTCAGCCTGGGCGAGTCCCTCGTCGAGTTCGATGCGCTGGGCATTGAGTGGCGCGGCTTCGAAGATGGGCTTGCGTGAGCGCGCGACGTACAGCGTGCGCATGCCCCAGCCGAGCATGCGGATGGCGGTGGCGTAGCCGATACGTCCTGCGCCGACGATCAGCAGCGTGCGCCCGGCCAGTGGCAGGCCCAGGAATTCGGCGGGGGCGAGGATGCCGTGGCGTGCCCAGTCGCCCGAGCGCACGAAGCGATCAGCAGCCCCGACGCGGCGTGCGGCCCCGAGCAGCAGCATGGCAGCAACATCGGCAGTGCCTTCGGTGACCGCATCGGGTGTGTTCGTGACGATGACGTTTCGGCGTGCGCACGCGGCGACATCGATGTTGTCGAAGCCGACCGCGAAGTTGCTGACAACTTTGAGCTGACCGCCCACGGCGTCGAGGAATGCGTCATCGATGCGATCTGTCACCCAGGTCACACAGGCGTGCGCACCGCGGAAGAAGTCGTACCCGGCCTCGATGGAGGCAAAACCCTGCTCCGGGCCAACCCGCAGATCGACATCTGCGATGTCGGGCAACTGGAAGTCGCCGGGGAGCGGTCTGGAGTGCGCGACAATGGGCATCGAAAGAGCGTAGTCAGGATCCGACCGTCGAGCGCATCAGCCGCCATGCGAGCGACGCATCGATGGCTTGCTCGGGCGCGATGGCGGTCGATGCGTCCATGCCCTGGCGCCGCCGTTCGGTGGCGGCCTGCAGGTTGTCGAAGGGCGAAGGATCGACGATGGGCGTGTCGGAGCCGAACAGGACGAGGGAGTCAACGTCGGCGCCGGTCGCCTGCACGAGGTCCTGCAGCGGGAAGGCGCGGCTGGCACGGTGGGGCATGAGGCGCTCGATGGCTTCCATGTCCGTCAGCAGGTGAGAGGGCTGGACGGACGCAACGATTCGATGTCTCGGGAAGCGCTCGATGTCCGCCTCGTCGATGAACTGGGCGTGCTCGATGCGCAGCTGGAACGTGGGATCGTCGATGGATGCGTATGCGTCGATGAGCGTGCGCACGGCTCCGTCACCGATGGCGTGTGCCGCGACATCGAACTGCTCGTCGTGGGCCCGAAGCATATGGCGATGGATGTCGTCGGCCGACAGCAGCGGCGTCCCGAGCGGCGCGTCGGGGATGGGGTCGGCGTAGGGCGTCAGCATGTGGGCTGTGCGACTGTTGAGCGTGCCGTCGGTGAAGAGCTTGAGACCGGCGAAGTGGATGCGGATCGAGGTGAGCTCGGCGCACATGCGTCGTACATCATCGAAGTGATCGGGTGTGGCGTAGAGCATAACGGTGAGTTCGAGGTCACCCTGCTCTTCGAGCTTCTGAAGGAGCCGCACATGCAGCGGCTCGGCCATCATCTCGTGGACTTCGACGAAGCCGCGGCTTTGCAGGTCGGCCTGTGCCGTGCGCAGATGGTTGAGGCTGTCGCGCTCGGTCGGTTTGGGGACGGCACGGAGCAGCTGCTTGCAGGCGCCTTCCAGGAGAAGGCCGGTCGGTCTGCCGTCAGCCCCGGTTGGGATGAACCCGCTCGGACCGGCATCGGCCATGTCGGCCAGCGCCAGCGCGGATCGTCCTGCGCTCAGGGCATGATGATCGAAGCAGAGTACGAAGCAGGGGCGACCAGCGGCAGCATCTTCGAGCTCGTCGGCGCTGGGGGAGCGGCGCTCCGCCCACGCCTCGGGTCGCGCCCCGACGGCCCGGATCCAGCTTCCTGCCGGGGTGTCGGCGGCGGCGGATGCGATGCGCTGCAGACAGGCATCCACGCTGGTGCAGTCGGCGAGCTGGACAGCGCTCAGCTCAGCGCCGTGGGCGATGAGATGCAGGTGTGCGTCGCGGAGTGGGAAGGGGATGTCAGGCATTGTCGAGAAGGGACTCGATGACGTGCTCGACCTGCTCGGCGGTCTCACAGGTTGTCTCGAAGGCGATCATGATGATGCCGAAGCGTGCGCGAACGTAGATGCCGTGGGGAACGATGCCGACGCAGACCGGATCCTCGACGTCCATCTCCATCGCAGCTTGACACAGATCGGCAAGAGCCTGGGTGTGTTCATTGATGCGTTTGACGAGGCGGGATTCGTCGGCCCGGAGCGGATTCGGTGTCGTGAGGGCGTCGCCATCGAAGACCCACGGGCCGTGCCGGGCCGAATCGATGTAGATGTCCGCCCATCGCACGTGCTCGGCCTCGACGTGATACGCGAGCCAGCGGTCCGTCATGGCGGACTCCTCGATCTCCTGCGGCGAGATGAGCAGCTGGAGCGCATCGTCCGATTCGTCGGGCACGAAGAGCACGTGCTCGCCGGAGAAGAACGTTGCGACGGGAACGGGCGCGATGAGGCGACCAGTCTCATTGTCCGTGATGAACTTGATGGGGATGTGGTTGTCGTCGAAGGCAAGGATGCCTTCGCGTTCACCGGCAAGGAACTGCAGCGCGTGGAGCAGTGCCTGCTCTTCGGCGGGCGCTTCGCGCATGGGGTCGTTGTCGTGGCTCATCGGAAATACTTCTCGAAGAGATCTGCCTTGTCGAAGAGCTGGCCACACGCGCGGCAGCGTCCAACCTGAGGCAGTCCGGCGAGGCTCTCGCCACAGCCGGGGCAGGGAATCTCGAGCATGGCGGGGTCAAAGCTGACCGACGCCTCTTCGTCGCCCTCGACGGGCGGGTAGCAGTCCACCAGCGCCTCCGGTCCGTGCAGTTCGACGATGCGCTCGACGAGATCGACCGGGGCCCTGCATGCCGGACAGGATGGCAGCGCAGGGTCATCGACAGGTAGGTGCTGGTGGCAGGATGTGCAGGTGACGGGGAAACGCTCGGTATCCAGCGCGGAGACGTCAGGTGTGGCGTCGGGCTCCCAGCCCGGGTCGGGCGGGTTGGTCTGCATGTCGTCGAGCAGCCGCTCGGCTTCGGCCCGCTGTTCGGGGATGAGCAGCAGCAGATCCAGCCCGGTTGCGAATGGAGCGACGGTCGGGAAGGGGATGATGTCGTGGATGTGATGTCCGACGACGGAGGCGGCGATGCCGTGATGGCGCAGCCACATCGCGGCCTGCTCGGCGGCGACGGGATTGCTGAAACGGCGCAGCGTGATCACGGGGGGAGTGTAGAGGACTGCCGCAACAGGACCGCGCGTCGGCCTCAAGCGGCAGGAGGCGGCGCATCCGCGTCGGCGCGGGGGAACAGCGCATCGCCCTTGGAGATCGTGGTCCCGGGCTGGAGTCGTCCCCAGGTGCACAGCTCGGCGAGTGGGAGCGCACTGCCCGCGTCATCACGGATGACACCATGTCCGTCCGGGACGGGCTGGCCGAGCCGGCGCAGGAGTTCAGCCATGCGATCGGGCATCGCGGGAGTCAGCAGGATCGCCGCGATGCGCAGGGTTTCTGCGCAGGTGTAGAGAATCGCGCCGACCTGAGCCATGTTGGCCGGGTCCTTGGCGAGCTTGAAGGGCTCGGTGGCGTGAATGAATGCGTCGATGCGGTTGCTCAGCAGCAGGCCACGGTTGTGCAGTGCGCCTGCGACGTCGCCCGCGTCCAGATCACCGATGGTCTGCTGCGCGATGTCCGTCGTGAGCGCGGCGATATCGGCTCCCTCGTCACCGGGCGCGGGGCACGCACCGTTGAAGTACTTGGCGATCATGTTGGACACGCGGCTGAAGGCGTTGCCGATGCCGTTGGCCAGATCGGTGTTGTACGTCTCGATGAACTTGTCGTGCGCGAAATCGGCGTCGGTGGCGCCGAGCGGTCCCTGCGTGAGCAGGTACCAGCGCACGGCGTCGTCGCCGAAGGCCTCGGAGTAGGTGCGCATGGTGGGCAGATCGATGAAGTTGCCCAGACTCTTGGACATCTTGCGGCCTTCGCGGATCCACCATGAGTGCGCGAGGATGTATCCCGGGAGCTTCTCGCCGAGGGCCATCAACAGACAGGGCCAGATCACGGCGTGGAACCAGAGGATGTCCTTGCCGATGACATGGACATCGGCGGGCCAGTACCTGCGCCGTTCTTCGGTATCGACGGTGCTCAGGTAATTGAACAGCGCATCGATCCACACGTAGACGCGATGCTTGTCATCGCCGGGCATGCGGATGCCCCAGCCCGAAGCGGGGTCGTCGTCCTTGACGGCACGGGAGATCGGAACGTCCTGCAAGCCCGCCTTGATGCGCCCGAGAACCTCGTTCTGCCGCGCTTCGGGGCGGATGAAGGGCGTGCCCTTCTCGGCGGTGGATTCGATGAGGTGCTGCAGCTTGTCGGCGTAGCGCGACAAGCGGAAGAAGTAGTTCTGCTCCGTGCGCTGTACGAGCGGCTTGCCGGAGACGGGGCTCGTGTAGTCGTGCTCGCGTGCCGTGTTCTCGGTGACGTACTCCTCCTGCGACGGGTCGTACCAGCCGGAGTAGTCGCCCAGCTCAACGTCGCCGGTCTCGAGCAGCTTCTCGATGAAGGCCTGGACGCGCTGGGTGTGACGGGGCTCGGTGGTGCGGATGAAGTCGTCGTTGGAGAAGCGCAGCTCTTCGAAGGCGGCCCGGAATGCCGCGGCGTTCCGATCAGCCCATTCCAGGGTTGTGACGCCGTTCTCCTGCGCGGAGGTGGCGACCTTGTCAGCGTGCTCGTCGGTGCCGGTCAGGAAGAAGGTGTCGCGGCCGGCCAGGCGCATCGACCGCGCAAGGCAATCGGCCAGCAGCGTGGAGTAGCAGTGGCCGATGTGCGGCTTGTCATTGACGTAGTAGATCGGGGTCGTGATGTAGTAGGTCTGGGCGGACATGGGGGGAGTGTAGGGGGAAGGCACAGAGGCACAAAGGCACGGAGGCACAAAGGCGGGACGAGGGGTTGGCGGTCGTGGCCGGAGGGGGGAGACTGCTGTGCATGTGCGGCAGGTATGCCATTTCGTCGCCGGGGTTTCGTGAAGTGGCCGGTTTCTCGATTCGGGAGTGGCTGGAGTCGGCGTGGGGGCCGGATGGGCGATTCACGCCCCGGTTCAACATCGCGCCGAGTCAGGCAGCCCCGGTACTCCGACTGGCGCGTGACGGAGCACTGTCCATGGATGCACTGCGCTGGGGTCTGGTGCCGCCGTGGGGGACACCATCGACGCGAGCTCCCATCAATGCGCGCTGCGAGACCGTCTCCACCAAGCCGATGTTCCGCGAGGCGTTTTCGCGGCGGCGATGCGTCGTGCCGGCGACGGGGTTCTACGAGTGGCAAGGGGCGCGGGCGCCCAAGATGCCGTGGTACATCCATCCATTCGACGGACAGGGCTTTCTGTTCGCCGGACTGTGGGAGACCGGAGGCGATGGGACATTCACGATCGTGACCACGGAGGCGAACGACGCACTGCGCGATCTGCACGAGCGGATGCCGGTGGTGCTGCAGCCCGCGCAGGCGGAGCGATGGCTTGATCCGAAGACGGATCGCGAGGAGGTGCTGCGCTTGCTTCGTCCGGCTGCGGATGACGCGGTGTCGATGCACCGGATCAGTCGGCGCGTGAACGACGTGCGGAACGACGACGCGTCGCTGATGGAGCGCGTGGAGGACGAGGAGGAGCCGCGGGAACCCACGCTGTTCGGTTAGAGGCGCAGTTCGTCGCGTCCGATGGTTGCAACGGTGATGGTGCCGAGGCCCTGGCCTTCGAGTGAGGCGTTGAGATCATCGAGCGTGACAGCATCGATGCGCTCGGCCATCTCGTCGAGGGAGCGTGCTCGACCGAGCTTGCGGATGTCACCGGCGAGTGCGGCAGCCCGAGCCGCGGATGATTCGCCGGAGAAGACGAGCCGCGACTTGAGACCGACCACGGCGCGGCGGAACTCATCGGGCGTGATGCGTCCTTCGGGGGTGCGGATGCGCTGCAACTCGGACAGCAGGACATCGAGCGTTTCCTGCGCGCGGTCGGGCGTGGTGCCGGAATAGGCGACGACCCTGCCGTACCGGGCCTCGGCGCCATAGGTCGCGTACACCGCGTAGCAGAGCGAGCGCTTCTCCCGCACTTCGGTGAAGAGGCGGCCGGACATGCCGCCGGAGAGCACGGCGGTTGCGACGCGGCAGAGCCACGCATTGGTCTCGTCGGTCTCGGGAGGCGCATCCATTGCGATGGCGATGTGGGTCTGGTCGGTCTGGTCGGGTTCGTGGTGCATGCCGCGGGGTGCGTCGTCGTTCCAGGAGAGGTCCGTCGCGGTCCCGGTCCATCCCTCGAGGAGGGTGTTGAGCCGATCGGCGATGTGGTTGGGATCGACATCACCGGCGACGGCGAGGATGGCGCCTTCGGGCACGGCACGGCTGCTCCACAGGCGCAGGTCTTCCTCGGTGACGGCCTCGATGCCCTCGCGCGTGCCTTGCGTGGCCCGGTTGATGGGTGTCGGTGCGTGGGCAGCTCGCAGGGAGAGGAACAGTCGCTCCTGCGGGTTGTCCAGAAGGCTGTCGAGCGCCTGGAGGCAGAGATCGCGTGAGGCAGCGAGATCGTTGAAGGCGGGGGCTCGGACCATGTCCACGAGCAATGGGAGGGCATCGTCAAGGCGCGCGCCGAGAGCGGTGGCTCGAACGGAGGAAGTGAAGGTCTCGGTTCCGGTCGCGCGGCTGATGCCGAGTGTGTCGAATGCGTCGGCGATGGCGCGCGAGTCGCGTTCGCCGGCCCCACGGAGCAGCATCTCCTCCCAGAGGGTGCTGAGTCCGATTCGATCGGCCGGGTCACGGGCAATCCCGCCGGGCAGGAGCCAGTGGAAGCCGACGGATCGGACAGCGTTCATGGGCTCGACGACGAGCGTCATGCCGCACTCGAGCGTGGTGGTGGTGATGGTGCTCATTGGCCTGCTTTCTGGCGTTATCGGGGGCCCCGCAGTCTAAGAACTCGCCGGTGGGGACGTCAGAGACGTGACGATCGGGCCATCCGGACGGTTGAGCATCGATGCGGGCGGGTGGGCATCGAGTGCCATACGGAAATGGCCGTTGCAGAGGGTGGTGGCTCACCTTCCGATTGCAGCGGGACTGCGTATGCGCTTGCTTCAGGTCATCATGGTTGCGGTTCTCACCGCCGGTGCGGCGACGGCGTTCTCATGGAGTCGCCAGGCCACGCAGGACGAGGAGAACGCGATTCGTGCGACGATGACGTCGCTGGAGCGCCTGCAGCGCGAGATTCGGGTGCGTTCGGCGATGGGTCAGGACCAGCTCAACGGTCGAGGATGGCCGCTGACGATCGATCCGGAGTGGTTTGGCAGCAATCCGCCGCGAAATCACCTCGTTGCGGGCGTTCGCCCGTGGGTCGAAGTGGCGTCACCGGCGGAGTACGACCTGGAGCACCCGCCGATGCGTCTGGCGATCGGCGAGGAGACGGCCTCGTTCTGGTACAACCCGGGGAACGGCGCGGTGCGAGCGCGCATTGGAGTGCAAGTCTCTGATCGTAAGGCACTTGCGTTGTATAACCGGGTGAACCGATCGGCGGTTGCGGACCTGGTGCGTCCGCTGCAGTCGCCGTAGCGCAATACCTGCGCACTTCGACAGTTGAACTGTGTCGAGCCGAGACGTGTCGCATGCGTGCGCGACGCTGGTCGATGTTGGTGCGCGCGATGCGCCGTGTGCGGTGCTGTGCGCGTGTGCGCGTGTTGCATGAAGTTGACTGAAGGTATTGACCAACAAATCCCGATACGTTTACAGTTTTTCCGGTTTCATGGCCGGACTTGTGACGTGGCGTCACGTACTTCCTCAGCTCCGAAACTGAAAGAGGAAACAGCCATGGCGAAAAGAAAGCGTGCCACGAAGAAGCGTACGACGAAAAAGCGTGCCACCAAGAAGCGTGCCACCAAGAAGCGCGCGACGAAGAAGCGCGCCACAAAGAAGCGTGCCACCAAGAAGCGCGCAACCAAGAAGCGTGCGACGAAGAAGCGCGCCAAGAAGCGCACCGCCAAGAAGCGTGCGACCAAGAAGCGCACGACGAAGAAGCGCGCTACCAAGAAGCGTGCGAAGAAGCGCACCACCAAGAAGCGTGCCACCAAGAAGCGCGCGACGAAGAAGCGCGCTACCAAGAAGCGTGCGACGAAGAAGCGTGCCAAGAAGCGCACTGCGAAGAAGTCAACGACCAAGAAGAAGACCCGCCGCTCGAAGCGCCGCTAAGCGCTCAGGCGGGACTGAGATTCGCGGGTCGGCGGTGTTCCTCGAGGCGCCATCGGCAACCGCGACCGGACGAGATCGTCCGACGAGACGCCACGAACGATGGACACGAGGCGGGTTTCGGCCCGCCTCGTTGTCTTTTTTGGGCTTCCAGTCCCCGAAAGCCGAGATATCATCGAACGCAGCCTCCCCCTGGTGAGTGCGGAAAGGACGCGGCTGGAATGACCCATGTGATCGGTGAGACCTGCATCGGGACCAAGGACACCTCGTGTGTCGAGGTGTGCCCCGTGGATTGCATCCACCCCACCAAGGACGAGGCTGACTTCGAACAGGTCGATCAGCTGTTCATCGACCCGGATACCTGCATCGACTGCGGGCTCTGCGTTGACGAGTGCCCGGTCCAGGCGATCTTCCCGGAGGAGGATCTGCCGGAGGCATGGTCGAAGTATGTCCAGCTGAACGTCGCCTACTTCAGCGACTAGGCACCGGGGGATCTCAGGCGACGCGACGCTCGTGCGGCTTCTCGCGAACGCCGGCGGGTGCATCGGCGGGCTCGGTCCAGTCCTCGGCATTGCTCAGACTGAGCTCGCTGGAGACGGTCTTGCGGTAGCCAAGCAGACGGATGACCTCGAGGACGTCGGTCCATGCGGGGAAGGTCTTGCCGTTGGCCTTCTTGAAGGCGTCGATGGCCATCAGGAACAGGAACTGCTCCCGATTGAGCTCGCCTTCCTCGGCAGACTTGGTGAAGTCGCTGAGGCGACGGCCCGGGCCGCGGCGTCGTTCGAGGCCGGTCCCACCGCCGCCCCCGGACGCACCCTCGGACTGCTGGGCAGCACGGATGGCGTTGACGGTGCGACGGTCGAGGCCGCTGCGCCGATCGACGACCTCGTCGAAGCCGTCCGGAAACTCCTGCTGTGGTGTTGTGCCCATGGAAGACCTCTCTGCTGCCGCCGACCACCCCGTGCGGGTGGTTCTCGGGCCGGAGCCTTCATCGGGCGGAGGCGGGGTCAGTCTTCGTCGTCGTCCTCGAAGAGGTCGAAGTCGTCGTCATCGTCCTCGTACTCGAAGTCATCACCCTCAAGGTCGTCGTCATCGTCCGCGTCGTCATCGTCCTCCCACTCGAAGCCGTCGTCATCATCCTCGTCTTCGAGAAGGTCATCATCCTCGTCCCCGTCCTTTGCAAGCGGGGCAACGGAGGTGGCGGAGTTACTCCAAGGGTCGGAAGACAGGCCAAAGGCCTCGGCTTCGGACTCGGAGAGAACGGCGGTCGATGAACGGTGCAGCATCGCGGATCCCGCATCCAGAGAAGAGGACGTGGCGCAACCCGGCCAGTCAGTCTCCAACGTGCGCGAAAACATGTGGGCGTCCCACGCGGCGGCCCAGGTGGGAGGCACGATACAGTCGCCGGCAGGGCTGTCAAACGCCCACTGTCGATTTTTGCGGCACGGTGCATGCGGCTATCCTGCGGCCCGGCATGTCGCACCTGCAGCGTGATGCAGCGGGGTGGTCGCGTCGCCGGTAGAGCGGAGGAAACGGGAGCACGCATGGGTGACAGCAGTCCAGGACAAGCGCTGATGGGCACCGCTTCGATGGTGGAGCGGGGGCTGTGGGCGTATCTGATTCCCGGGCTCGGGTATGTGCGTCTTCGCGATCCGCGCCGCGGCGCTCTGGTCGCCATCGGCGTCTTCGGGTTGCTCATCGGCGGCCTGCTGATCGGTGGAATCGACGTGATCGACCGCAAGGATGACTTCTGGTGGTTCATTCCCCAGTCGTTCGTCGGCCCCATTGCCTTTCTCTTGGATCATCTGCATCGCAATGTGCTGAGTTCGAGCGTGGAGCGCTCCATTGGACGTGTCAACGAGGTGGGCACGCTGTTCGTCGTGATGGCGGGCATGCTCAACCTCATCGCGATTCTCGACTGCGCCCTGGAGGATGATGGCCAGGAGCGCCGGTCGGAGGCGAAGGCATGATGCATCCTCTCGCACTGCTCGGACAGTCCACCGGGTTCCGGCCCTTTCTCGAGCCGCTGCCGCTGCACGAGTGGTGGTGGATCACGCTGATCCCCATGGCGCTGCTGACGTCCATCGCCTACAAAGCCGTTCGCATGCCGCAGCCGAAGGGTGCGCGATATGTACGGTCCGTCGGCATCATGGCGGCACAGATCGTGATCGCGATGGTGGTGATCTCCCTGCTGCTGTACGTCCTCGTCGAACGGATCGTGCCGCTGTTTGAGTCGGCGTAGCACAGCGCTGAGCTCCGCTAGGCATACCGCGCGATGGTGGTCCGCACCGGGGCGTCCAGGTTGATGACGAGATAGCGAAGGGCGTCACAGGCGTGATCGGCGCCATCTTTGATGGGCTGCACCGGATCGCGCTCGCCCGGTGGGAAGCGGTAGGCCCGCAGTGCATCGATCAGTTCGCGGCAGCGTGCGTGCACCAGCAGGCCTGGCGGGCCGGATGCCGGCGCGAACCGCGTGCGCACCGCCCGAAGTCCATCGTGCAGCGGTGCCCGGCGTGTCCGGATGGCAAGACCGTGCCTTCGCAGAGCCGCGACGGGCGAGAGTCCGGATGGCGCGCTGCGCTGCAGGCCGGCGGGATCCACGCCGAACCACGTCGGGACCGGCCAGCGGCGTGCCCGGATCGCTTGGACATGCGTCTCGATCGTCGCTTCGGCAGCACTGTGGACATCGACGATGGCCAGCACGCCGTCGGGGCGCAGCTGTGCCCAGAGGATGACGGTCGGACTGCGAAAGCCAAAGTCGATCCCCCCGATCCACAGGCCTCGCGCGGGATCCTGCGGCTGCTCGATCTCGAAGTCGGCGACGTGCACCTGCTCATCGAACTCGGGATACACGGCATGACTGCGGGCCGGGCGACGACACAGCATCTCGGCATCCCACGTCGCACAATCAACGCGCGCCTTCATGCGGATCGCATCATCGATGTCGATGTGACCTTCGCCGAGTTTGGCGGCGCCGGCGCACTCTGGCAGCAGGGCACACGTCTCGCATGGGCGCAGCTCGGGGCATCGATGCAGCACGTCAACCATGCCCCATCGGAACAGCCGCCGCACCGGGGACTGCTCGGTGCACGACTCGACGAGTGTGCGCATCAGCCCATCGGGTTGATGCCAGGTGCTCAGGGCGTGGATGGTGCCTGGCACATGCTCGCCGTCGAATGTCCCGGCGCGGGTCACAAGCTGGGCTGCGTCCCACAGTTCGGGGTCGAAGAGCTCCACTTCATCGCAGCGAAGAACGGTTGGCCGAATGCCGCGAATCGATGTCGGAGACTGCGCGACGATGCGGGCGCAGGATCCGTTGATCAGGCGGATGC
>JBCBTA010000043.1:0-13215 GCA_039818905.1 Planctomycetota bacterium | reverse complement strand
GTTCGCCTGATGCAGGGCCGTGGATGTCCGGTGCGAAGTAGAAGACCCGCACGACGGACGTAGAATCCCCCCTCGACTCGCGACTGTATGGAAGGGAGATCTTGATGTCGAACCAGCCCGTGATCCTCGCAGCCAAGCGCACGCCGATCGGTCGATTCCTCGGCGGACTGACCGGTGTTCCCGCTCCCGATCTGGGCGCCCACGCTGCGAAGGCCATCTTCGATCAGCATGCCGCCATCAAGGGGCATGTGGACGAGTGCATCATGGGCTGCGTGCTCCAGGCCGGGCTGGGTCAGAACCCCGCGCGGCAGGTCGGCCTCGGTGCCGGGCTCCCCGACGCCCTGAGCGCACAGACCATCAACAAGGTCTGCGGCTCGGGTCTGCAGTCGGTCATGCTCGCAGCCCAGTCGATCAAGGCGGGCGACAACCACATGGTTCTCGCCGGCGGCATCGAGTCGATGACGCGGGCCCCGCACTTCGCGCATGTGCGCGGCGGGCTCAAGTTCGGACCGGGCCAGCTTGAGGACCACATGGCCTACGACGGCCTCCGCTGCGCCTTCGAGCAGTGCGCCATGGGCGACTCGGCGGACTGGCTGGCCAACGAGTTCAACATCAGCCGCGAGGATCAGGATCGCTTCGCCGCCCGCTCGCACCGGCTCGCCGCCGAGGCGACGCGCGAGGGCCACTTCCGCAATGAGCTTGCCCCGCTGACCGCGGAGCAGGCCAAGCAGCGCAAGGGCGACGGCGTGAGCGTCGATGAGGGCATCCGGGCCGAGACCAATCTCGACGCCCTCGGCAAGCTGCGCCCGGCCTTCAGCAAGACCGGGACGGTCACCGCGGGTAACGCGTCGCAGATCTCCGATGGGGGCGCGGCGGTCATCGTCTCGTCGGCCACCAAGGCCGAGGAGCTGGGCATCCAGCCCATGGCCCGCATCGTGGCGTACCACACCTCGGGCGTGGCCCCCAAGGAGATCTTCCGGGCGCCG
This sequence comes from Planctomycetota bacterium, assembly GCA_039818905.1. Taxonomy (GTDB): domain Bacteria; phylum Planctomycetota; class Phycisphaerae; order Phycisphaerales; family UBA1924; genus JBCBTA01. The sequence goes on along the minus strand of JBCBTA010000043.1, from coordinate 12,229 downwards.
TCGCTGGCGGTGCCGGCGGTCGTCGAGAAGGCCGGGCTGTCGCTGGGCGACATCGACCTCTTCGAGCTCAACGAGGCCTTTGCGACCCAGGTGCTCCAGAACATCCGTGCGGCGGACATCCCCGAGGAGAAGGTCAACGTTTGCGGCGGGGCCATCGCTCTGGGCCACCCGATTGGCTGCTCGGGTGCCCGCGTGCTGACGACGCTGCTCCACCAGATGGAGCGTCTGGACGCCAAGCGCGGCGTCGCGGCACTCTGCCTCGGCGGCGGGAACGCCGTGGCCATGGTGCTGGAACGCTGATTTGGGGGCGTTCGGCGAGGTTCGGCGAAGACAGGTCCAAGAAAGTGCGCCTGTTTGTGACGTCTGGGTGAAGTGTGCCATCTGGAGGGTCGATGCACCTCCCCGCCCGGCAATGTGCCGGCGAGGGAGATGACCGACCATGGGACCGAACCAGACCTACCGCCTGCGTCGCAGCTTCTGTGAGCTCGTGCCGCGTTTTGATGCCGTCGCTGAGCGATTCTTCGATGGCGTGGCCAACCGCAGTCCGTCACTCGGCCGCGGCATCGCCGCCTGCCGTGACGATGCGCGCCGGAAGCTACTGACCGCCGTGGGCCTCGTGGTGACGCGGGCCGATCGCCTCGCGGAACTCGAGGATGCCCTGCTGGAGTTGGGTGAGGGGCATGTGGAGTACGACTGCTCGCCGGATGAGTACGCCGTGGTGCTCGAAGAGCTGATCGCGGCGTTCCGCGAGTGGTCCGGCCCGACGTGGACGGAGCAGCTCGAACTGGACTGGTCCGACGCGCTGGACACGGTGGCCGACCTGATCGTCCGCGTGGTGCGCGTCCGCCAGCCGGTGGTGCGCTCCATCGCGGCGTAGCCGCCGCCCTTTGTGCCTCTGTGCCTTCGTGCCTCTGTGCCTCCACCTACCGTCATGCATGCACACCTACGTCATTACCGGCGCGAATCGTGGACTCGGTCTCGAACTCGCGAGGCAGCTCAAGGATGCGGGGCACACCGTCATCGGCACGGCCCGCACACCGGAGCCGGGCGACGAACTGCATGGCATCGCCGATCGCGTCGCATCCTGTGATGTGACCAGCGACGCCAGCGTGCGGGCACTGGCGGCGTCGCTCGACGGCACGCCCATCGACGTGCTGATCAACAACGCCGGTTTCGGTCCCAACGCGGGCACGATCGACCAGCTCGACATGGACAATTTCGAGCAGGCGATGGCGATCAACGCGCTTGGTCCGGCCCGGGTGGCCAAGGCGCTGCTGCCGCAGCTCAGGGCAGGCGGCGGCAGGCGCATCGTCAGCATCAGCAGCCAGCTCGGCAGCATCGAGAACGCGGCGGGGGGCGGCTATCACGCCTATCGCGCCAGCAAGGCGGCGCTGAACATGCTGAACCGATGCATGGCGCATGATCTGGCGTCCGACGGGTTCATCTGCCTGGCGATTCACCCCGGCTGGGTCCGCACGCGCATGGGAGGCGAGCAGGCGCCGTTGTCACCGCAGGAGAGTGCGCGGGGGATGATCGAGGTCATCAACGGCATGACGCCGTCACACAACGGGGCGTTCGTCGATCATCTGGGCGAAACACTTCCCTGGTGAGTGCGCGCGTCCAAGGCTGGTACCATCTCCCTCCCGAAGGACCTTGGAGAGATGACCATGCCAGACGTGAAGACCATCGGCGTGATCGGCGCCGGGCAGATGGGTGGTGGGATCGCGCAGATCTCCGCCGTCGCCGGTATCGACGCGATCGTCTACGACTCCAACGCCGACGCGCTGGGTCGGTGCAAGGCGCTGCACGAGAAGCTGCTCGGCCGCGCGGTGGAGAAGGGGCGGATGGAGCAGGCGGATGCCGACGCCGCCCTGAAGCGCCTGTGCTACACCTCGACATGGGATGACCTCGGCAAGGTGGACTGGGTCGTCGAGGCGGTGGTCGAGGATGCCGGTGTGAAGGCGGAGATCTTCCGCACGCTCGCCGGCACCTTTGCCGACCGGCCGGACGTCGTGCTTGCGACGAACACGAGTTCGATCAGCATCACCGAGATCGCCGCGGCGACGGGCAATGCCGCCAGCCGCGTTGTGGGGATGCACTTCTTCTATCCGGTGCCGGTGATGGGCCTCGTCGAGGTGATCCGCGGCATGCAGACGGATGAGTCGGTTGTCGAGCGCACGATGGCGCTGTCGGAGCGTATGGGCAAGACGCCGCTGAAGGCGAACGACCGTGCGGGCTTCGTGAGCAACCGCGTGCTGATGCCGATGATCAACGAGGCGTTCTACACGTGGATGGAAGGCGTCGCCGAGCCGGAAGCGATCGACGGCATCATGAAGCTTGGCTGCAACTTCCCGATGGGCCCGCTGCGCCTGGCGGACTTCATCGGTCTGGACACGTGCGCCCACATCATGGATGTGCTTGCCGAGGGATTGAACAGTGACCGCTACCGTCCCTGCCCTCTGCTGCGCCAGCTCGTGACGGCGGGGCGGCTGGGCAACAAGACGGGGATGGGCGTGTACGACTATTCGCAGAAGTAGAGCGCACACGGTGTTCCGGGGGTGGTTTATGAAGAAGCGCTGGATCGTTCTGATTGTTCTTGGTGTGCTGCTCGTCGGCGGCGGGCTCGTCGTGTGGCTCATGCGTGCGCCGGCACCGCCGGAGCGGGATTACGGCGCGGAGCTGGTCGCGCTGGCCGATTCCTATGCGCCATGGACGATCGAGTCGGAGCGGGCGATCGACGCGATGCTGGCGGCACATGCGCGCATCGAGGCAATCGAGCTGCAGGCCGCCGAGGCCGAGGGCGCCGAGTTCCCCCGGAGCTTCTCCGTCGAGCAGGCCCTGGATCAGGAGCCGCCAGACGCCGCTGATCTGAACCCGGACGACACGCTGGCAGAGCGAGCACATGCGCGGCGGGCACTGGAGCTGTACGACGCCTCGCCGATGCTCACGCCGCTGCGGACACAGGCGCGTCTGCGAGCACGGGTCGAGCCGGTGCAGCTGCTGTACGCGCGCGATCTGCAGTGGTTCCGTCCGTTGCGCGCGGTGGCGCGGTATGAAGGTGTGTGGATGCGCGCTGCCGCACGTGATGGCGACGCTACCGAAGCTGTCGAGGCGCTGCAGAATCAGCTTGCACTGTCGCGTATCGGGTCATCGGATCCGTCCCTGATCGGTGCACTCGTCGGCATTGCCATTGAGTCCTTCGCGAGGCAGTCGCTCCAGCAGTCCATCGAAGTCGGCGATATCGATGCCGCGCTCGCGCGTCGGATGCTTGAGGTCATCGATGCCCACGCCGCCGAGGTTCCGGCGTCGTCCTACGCATTTGCCAGCGAGCGGCTGGCCTTGCTGGACGGGATCAACGCGGCGTACGAGGGACGCATCGACACCCAGCTCATGCAGCAGATACCACACCCGACGCTGCTGTCTGTGGTGGTCAGCCATGGTGCGATGTATGCCAAGGCCAACGAGATCATGGATGGCATCGACGCGCTCGTCGCGGCGACCCCTCGGGAGCGACTGCAACTGACCTCACCCGATGAGCTGATGGACGCACTGTCCATCCGCTTTGCGCTGCTGGGCACGCTGGTGCCGGCGGCGACCCGTGCGATCGGCGCATTCGACGAAGTGGACCTCTCCCGCGATGCCATGCGCATCATGCTGGCGCTGGAGGTGTATCGCGACGAGCAGGGCGGCTACCCGGCGTCGCTCGATGTGTTGGTGCCGGACATCCTCCCTGCGCTGCCCGTTGATCCCTTCGCGTCCGACGGCCGTTTTCGCTACGTGCTGCTGGCGTCGGAGCCGAGGACCCTGCCGCTGAACATGCCGTACGCCCTGTACTCGGTGGGGCGTGATGGCCTGGACACCGGCGGCGAGTCCTTCGGTAAGGAGCCGCGGGAGTTCTTGCGGGAGTTTGGCGGGGATGTGTTGCTGAATGCGAAGACGACGAGGTAGGTCGGCGGCTACCAGAACAGCAGCAGCGACGAGCCGGTCAGCAGTGCCAGCAGCATGATCGGGCCGACGATCGCGAGCAGGCGTTTGGAGCCCATCGCCATCACGATGCCGCACTTGCAGGCGAGATTGGCCATCGACGCCACCAGGATCACGCGCCACCCATCGTCCACGCTCATGCCGTTGTCGCTGACCAGCCGCGAGGTGGAGAGCGTGATCGCGTCCATGTTCACCAGGCCCGACATCGCCGCGACGACGTAGACGCCGTTCGAGCCGAAGACCTCCTGAGCCGCGGCGACGGCGAGGATCACCGTCGCGTACAGCCCGCCGAAGATGATGGCGGGCTTGAGTTCGGTCGGATTCTCCCGTGGTGGGAGTGCGCCGTGGCCGTTGCGCACCACCAGCCACATCGCAAGCGACATCGTCGCCATGACACCCAGCATGATGAGCAGGGGTGGGACGAGCTTCGCAACATGATACGGTGCGACGACACCGATCTCGATGATGATGCGGACATAGCTCACGCTCGCCGCGACGACCACGATCATGGCGGCCACCATGAGAGTGCGGTTGCGGGTGCCTGAGCGGCGTGCGGCGGACGCGGTCGTCGCGGTGCTCGAGATGGCGCCGCCGAGCAGTCCGGCGACGGCGCTGCCCGAATGCTGCCCCAGCGTGCGATACCCGACGTACGCGGCGAGGCTGATGCCCACGACGAGAACGACCATCAGCCAAATCTGCCGCGGATTGAGGACGTTGAATGGGCCGTAGGTTTCATCCGGCAGCACCGGCAGGATGATGAGCGTGATCAGTGTGAACTGCATGACGGCGCGCAGATCCTGCTCGCCGATGCGCTGCACAAAGTCGTGCAGCGAGGTCTTGGCATGCAGGAGCAGCGCGATCGTGCCGCCGACGACGATGCCGACGACCATCGGACCGATGGCCAGCAGCACGCCGACGCAGAACATCAAGACGATGGCGATCTCCGTGGTGATGCCGCCGTCGCGCGAGTCATCGGGCGGGGCCTCGATCGCTCGCGCGATGATGGACGCGATCACGCCCGCACCGGCAACGCCGATGATCCAGCCGCTGAGTTCCTCGACGAGGAGCCCGGCGATCGCCCCCAGCAGGGTGATCATGGGGAAAGTCCGGATGCCAGCGAGCCTGGCGAATCCTCGCTGGCGCTGCAGGCCGACGAGAAGGCCAAGACCGGTCGCCACCCCCAGGACCTGAAAGGCCTGCCCGACGTCCATGGGGCGGGAGTTTACACAACCTGAACACAATCTGCATCAATCCTGCATGTCCAAATCCAGTGAACCGAACGCCGCTCTCCCGCCCTTCACCCGTACGGAGGTGCTCTATGTGGTTGAATTGGACCGTCCTGACCGTCTCGCTGGGCCTCGGAACCGCTGAGCCGGCGGTCGAGGAGCCGCTTCGTCTGCTCGCCATCGGGAACGAGCCGCAGGTACTGGCGGCGATCGAACCCGGGGAGCCTGCGGGTGAGGGGACCGCGCTGACCTGGCCCGAGGGTCAGGAGCCAACGCAGCGGGCCGGAGGTGTGAGTGACATCGCCTGCGCGCCGGGCGGTGCGCTGTACGGCATTGATCGTGAGCGGCGTCTGCTGTTGCTGTTTGATGCCAGCCGCACGACGGTTGCTCGTGCGGTGCCGATCGATCTGCCGGTGGTGCAGTCGCATCGCGGCATCGCGGTGAGCCCGGCGGGGAGTGTGTTCGTGGTCTGCCGCGGTGCGCAGCCGGAGCTGCATGTCGTCGATGTGCGTGACGGCAGCACGATGCGCATCTGCTTCATCAGCGGGATGTCACGGATCGAGTCGATCGCCTTCGCCGATGACGGTGCGCTGTACGCCAGCGGTGACGACTCCGGGGGCCATCACGCAGGGAGCATCTTCAGGATCACCATCGCGACCGGCGTCGCGGAACGCGTTGGTGCGGCGGGGCCGCAGGATGCCGACGGCATCGCACCCGCGCCGGACGGCATGATCTACGTCGTTGACTCCAACGGTGCCCAGGCGCAGCTGTGGCGGTTCGATCCCGAGACGGGTGAGAGTACGGCAGTCGGCACGACCGGCCTGACCCACCTCGGAGCGATCACGATCGATCGGCCCATCGTGGACTTCCGGTTCGGTTGCGGCTGACGGGGTGAGTCATTGGTGCATGCAGCAGCCCGGGCCACAGGAGTGAGGTGGCGGGGTGCTGGCGCTGCCGGACGTGCCGATGTTGGCCAGCGAGATCACGCGTTCGATGGGGGCGTCGGCTGGGGTGTCGCCCGGCTCGATGCCGGCGGCGTCCGTCAGGTCGCCCCAGGTGGTCAGTGTGGTGGACATGGCGTGGCTGACCTCGACGGTGCGGTCGTTGGCGTCGCAGCGGTACTCGTAGGTGGGCATGGCGGGCTCCCAGGCAGGGGGGTTCTTCGGGGGTTGGCTCCGTCCCCGATCCGATCCCTACCATAGACACGGTTCCGGGCGATGTGCCCGGGCCGGTTGGAGGATAGTGCCATGACGACGTCGATCAGCGGTTCGAGCATCAGTGGTCCCGGGCTTGACAGCGCGGGGCAGCCCAACGGATCGATTGATCCGCACGCCGTGACCATCTCCGGTCTCGTGCTGGAGCCGAGCTACGGGCCGTGGAATCCGCCGGCGGCACTGCAGAACATCGAGACAGAGATCCCCGAGCCCGGTGCGTTCCCCTTCACACGTGGCCTCTTCCCGCAGGGGTATCGCACGCGTCTGTGGACGATGCGCCAGTTTGCTGGCTTTGGTTCGGCCGACGACACCAACGCACGGTTCAAGTACCTGCTGTCGCAGGCCAAGACGGCGAAGACCAAGGCCAACACAGGACTGTCCACGGCGTTCGATCTGCCGACGCTGATGGGGCGCGACTCGGATGATGCGCTGTCGGCCGGCGAGGTCGGCAAGTGCGGCGTGGCCATCGACACCATCGAGGACATGCATCGTCTGTACGCGGATATCCCGCTGGAGGACGTGACGGTCAGTCAGACCATCAACGGTCCGGCGGCGGTCATCTGGGCCATGTATCTCGCGATGGCCAAGCAGCGCGGCTTCGACTGGGCCAAGCTCGGCGGCACGTTGCAGAACGACATCCTCAAGGAGTTCCACTCGCAGAACGAGTTCATCTACCCGCCGGAACCGTCGGTAAAGCTGGTGGTGGACACGATCGAGTTCCAGACGCAGCACGTGCCCAAGTGGCACAGCGTCTCGATCAGCGGCTACCACATCCGTGAAGCGGGCAGCACCGCCACGCAGGAGCTGGCCTTCACGCTGCGCGACGGCATGGAGTACGTCGAGGAGTGCATTCTTCGCGGCATGGACGTCAATCAGTTCGCGCCGCGGCTGAGCTTCTTCTTCAACAGCCACAACGAGTTCTTCGAGGAAGTGTGCAAGCTGCGTGCGGCGAGGCGCATCTGGGCTCGCATGATGCGTGACCGCTACGGTGCGACGAACCCCAAGGCGTGGTTCATGAAGACGCACGTGCAGACCGCCGGCTGCTCGCTGACGGAGCAGCAGCCGATGAACAACATCGTGCGCGTCGCCTACCAGGCGATGGCGGCGGTGCTTGGCGGCTGCCAGAGCCTGCACACCGACTCCATGGACGAGACGCTGGGGCTGCCGACGGAGCAGGCGGTGACCATCGCTCTTCGCACGCAGCAGATTCTCGCGCACGAGACGGGTGTCACCCGCGTGACCGACCCGCTCGGCGGCTCGTGGTTCATCGAGCACCTGACGGACACCATGGAGGCCGAGGCCCTCGCACTGATCGCCGAGATCGACGAGATGGGCGGCGGGCCCTTCCAGGTCGATGACGGCGACACGCCGACCGCCGCGGAAGGCACCGGGCACGCCGGCGTCGTGACTGGCATCCACAAGGGCTACTTCCGGCGCGCGATCGCCGAGGCGGCGTACCGCTACAGCGAGGAGTGCGAGGCGAACGATCGCATCGTCGTCGGCGTCAACGAGTACGTCGATCCTGACGAGAAGCGCGACATCGACATCCTCGAGATCCCGCACCAGGTCGAGGTCGATCAGGTGGATCGCCTGACGACGTTCAAGAACAGCCGCGACGCCGATGGCGTGAAGCGTTCGCTCGAAGCAATTCGTCAGGCGGCGAAGAACAACGAGAACGTCATGCCGGCGCTCATCGATGGTGCACTGGCGAACTGCACGCTCGGCGAGATGGTGCAGGCGCTGGCGGATATCTACGGGCGCTACTCGGGCGGGCCGGAGTGGTAATCACCGCACCATCTCGCCGCCGCGTTCGATCCACTCGATCAGCACCTCGTTGAACGTCTCCGGGCGGTCGAGCATCAGGAAGTGACCGGCTCGCTGCATGCGGATGATCTGTGTCATCGGCGCGATGGCGACCACCTGCTCGAAGTACGCATCCGTCCAGAAGGGTGCTTCGTGGGCGACCACGGCGAGCACGGGCTTCTCGATGGGGTCGTCGGGGAAGGCGTCGTCGGCGAGGGCGGCCTCGAAGGTGCCGATCAGCACATGCTGTGGCGTGCTGATGGCTGTGGCGGTGATCGACGCCTGATCTTCCTCGGGTGTGTACGGAAACATCTGCGGCATCATCGATTCGATGAACTGCACGTAGGTGTCCGACTGGAGCTGGGACATGATCGGGGCGGCCATCGATGCCGCGAAGACGCGCACGAATGCACCGTCCACCCCGACGAGGCCCTCGACGCGCCATGGAAACAGGAGCTGGAAGGTCCGGATGACAGGCACGCCGTTGCTGTGCCCGATCAGAATCGCCTGATCGACCGCGGCGTCGTCCATGACGGTGCGCACACCGGTCGCCAGCAGCTTCATCGAGTACTCGACATCCTCGGGTGCATCGCTCTGGCCGTGCCCCGGGAGATCGATGGTGATGACGCGATACTCCGCCGCGAGGGCGTCGAGCTGGTTGTGCCAGACGGTGCGATCGGAGGCCCAGCCATGGATGAAGATCAGCGCGGTGGCATCACGTGGTCCGGCGTCGGTGTAGGCGACCCGCAGGCCGCTCGGCATTGGAGCGGCGTAGTCGGCCGGCCCAGATGAGCGCGAGGCGGCGCAGCCACCGGTGGTGAGCGTGGCGAGCAGCAGGAAGGCGATCGCGAGCAGTCGGTGATGCATGGGGCGTGTGTCTCCGTGGAAGGTGCGCCGGAAGATACTGCCCCGATTGTGGGTATGCACGTGCGCGCGTGATGTGGGTCTCAAAAAACAACGCACCCCTCGACTATCTCGCGAGGGGTGCGCGTGAGTTGTTGCTTCGCCGTGCAACCGGTGCCCATGCCAGGCGTGCGCTTCCGGAGGCGTCTTGCGATCGGTCCAATGGTGCGGCGTTTCCGGCGCCGAGAGCCGTCGCGTGGGTCTCCGGAACATGTGTGTGGTTCGGTCGCTGCCGGCGATCCGTGATTTTGTTGGGAGGGCGGAGAGGTGAGCGTGCCTCACGCCGCTCCGCAGATCGCCTTCGGTGGACTGTCCTGCATGTTGCAGCCTCCGGTGAGGTGTTGTGCAAGCAAGAAACCACGGTACTCGCGAGTCATGGGAAGGCTACCAGTCCGGTGCGCGCACTCCAAGACCAAAGTTCCGCATCGGAGAGAAAGCCGGGGAAATGACCGAAACGGGGGCGGAGTTATCCCCGGCCCGTCCGTGGTTATCGGTGAGCCCGAGAAGGCAGCTGCGTGCGTCAAAGCCTGCCGCGTGTGACGTTCAGTGAAACGTGCAATCGCGTCATTGGCCGCAATCACGGGGAATCCGGTGCCATGGGTGTCGAGCGAATGTGATCGTTGCTCTGTGGTGACCCCTCAGGGATGAAGGGAGTGCGATCATGGCCGGTATTGGCAACACCTCTGCGTTGGTTGGCTCGCGCGTCTTCGGTGCACAGATCGCCGCACGCGATGCGTCGATGCTGAAGCTCTCGACGGGCTTGCGCATCAATCGCGGTGCGGACGATCCCGCCGGACTGATCTCCTCGGAGCAGCTGCGCGCAGTGTTGGCGCAGCTGGAAGCGGAGACGCGCGTGCTGCAGCGCTCCGACGCCGTGGTCAACACCGCTGATGGTGCGCTCGGCGAGATCAGCGACATGCTGGTCGAGGCCGAGGCGCTGGAGGTCGCAAATGCCAACACGGCGGGCATGAGTGACGCCGAGATCGAGGCCAACGAGATGCAGCTGGCGTCCATTCGCCAGTCGATCGATCGCATCGCGAGCACGACGACATTCAACGGCGACAAGCTGCTGGACGGCTCCGCGGAGATCAACGTCGCTGGAGAGACGCTGACCATCGCCAACGCTTCCGTCGGCGGTCAACTGACGGATGCGGCGTCCATCCGCGCGGCGGCAAGTCAGATCGCGACGCTGCGCGGGGAGCTGGGCTCGTTCTCGAAGAACATCATTGCGCCGGCCCTGTCGAACAACGCAGTGGCCTTCGAGAACGTGGCGTCCGCCGAGTCGCAGATCCGCGACACCGACTTCGCGGCACAGACGGCGATCCTGGCCCGCACGCAGGTGCTGGCGGACTCATCCGCCTTTGCGTTGGGGCTCAGCAACTCCCAGTCGCGCACCGTGCTGGATCTGCTGGGCTGACCGGGTCAGTGCACGCGCTTGTACGGCGAGTAGCGATCCTCGTCCGGCATCGTCGGGCGCAGGATCCACACGGTCTGCGGCGGGACGGTGACGTCCAGCAGGCCCGAGCGAATCTCGACATCCTCTCCGGTCAGCAGATCGCGCAGCGGCGAGAAGTTCATCAGCTTGCTGGCCCGCAGTGAGATGATCTCGTGCACCGGCTTGGCGGTGGGATTGACGACCACGAAGATCGTCTCCTCGACCTTGTCGGTGCGGCGCTGGAACGCGAGCAGATGCTCGGCGTCCAGTGCGCGGTACTCACCGACGCGCAGTGCACGATTCTCCGAGCGGATCTGCATGAGCAGTGCGAGGCGATCGAACTCGGGGTTGCCGGGCGTAGCGTCGTCCCACTGCATCGGGCCGCGCATCTCGGGGTCGCCGCCGCCTGTCATGCCCGCTTCGACGCCGTAGTACACCAGCGGTGATCCCGGCAGCGTGAACTGCAGCGCTTGCGCGATGCGGCGCTCCCATTCGTTGGGGTACTCGGTGGCCAGCCGCGGCGTGTCATGGTTGTCGAGCACGATCCAGCAGCGCAGCAAGTTGTCGATGCCGACGTCATCGACCATGCGCTCGATCATGTCGCCCGCGTGGGCCCCGCCGCACTTGCCCTGGATGGTCCAGGTGATGATGCGGCGGAGGTGGAAGTTCATCACGCCGTCACAGGCGGGGATCCATTCTTCCGGATAGTTCCAGATCTCGCCGACGACCCAGGAGCCGCGCTTGGTCTCATGGGCGGCCTCGGTCAGTTCCGCGAGCAGGCGCGGGCCATAGTCGTAGGCAACGTCGAGGCGCCAGCCGTCGGCTCCGTCGCGCAACCACTGACGGACGACGGCGTCGTCATCGGCGTAGATGTACGCCCGCACTTCGGGGCGCTCCAGGCTGAGTTCCGGGAGATTGGCCGCGTCGAACCACGCGCGGTAGCCATGGCGGTAGCGCTCGTCGATATCAAACCACGCGCGGTATGGGCTGGTTTCATCGGCGAGCGCCTCCTGGAAGGCGGGCGACGTCTTGCCCATGTGGTTGAAGACACCGTCGAGCATCAGGCGCATGGACCGATCGTGAATCGCCTCGGCCAGCGCGATGAAGTCCTCGCGAGTGCCGTACTCGGGACTGACTGCGGCGAAGTCCTGGGCGTCGTACTTGTGATTGGTGTACGCCGCGTGGATCGGGTTGAGGTATACGACATCAGCCCCGATGTTCTCGATGTGATCGAGATTCTCACGCAGGCTGATGAGATCGCCACCCCAGAACTCGAGCTCATGACTCCAGGGCCCGACGTCCGGCAGGCGGCGGCCACGCGCAGGCGTGTCGCTCCATGCCATGAGCTTTCGCGGCGGCTGGAACAGACCGCGCTTGGCCTCAAGGCGCTCTGCAGAGGGCGGAGCGAAGCGATCGACGAAAACGTGGTAGACGACCGGGCCGCAACGCCAGTCGGCCTCGCGCTGCTCGATGATCTGCGCAAGCTCGCGGTCGCGCGGGCTGGCCCAGTTCATGGACTCGCCGAGTCGGTGTTGTTGGGTCGTGGTCATGCTGGTGCATCCGGTCAGGGTGAGTGCCGCCAACAGCGGGGGTATGCGTCGGATCATGGCCGGCCAAGGGTAGCGGAGGGGTGCTCAGCGGTTGCGCAGCCACAGCCACAGACC
>JBCBTA010000042.1:0-13385 GCA_039818905.1 Planctomycetota bacterium | reverse complement strand
TGGAAGTTCGCCGACCTGCCGACGACCACGAAGAAGGGTCCGGACGGTGAACCGGAGATCCTCACCACGCTGCGCCTGCCCGGCACGCTGCCGATGGGCTATCACCGCCTGCGCATCACGATCGGGCGCACGGAGCATGCGGCCCTGATCATCAGCGCGCCGGTGAAGTCGTACCGGCCGGACATCGACTCCTGCGACCACGAGTGGGGCCTGTTCTGCCCGATGTACGCCCTGCGCTCCGAGCGCAGTCTCGGCTGCGGCGATCTCTCCGATCTGCGCACGCTGGCCAACTGGCAGGCGGGGCTCGGCGGTCGCGTGGTCGGCACATTGCCGATGCTGGCGGTCTACCTGGACGAGCCCTTCGATCCGAGTCCGTACTCACCGGTGAGCCGCCTGTTCTGGAACGAGCTGTTCATCGACCCGACGCGGGCGCCGGAATTTGACATCTGTCCCGAAGCCCAGAAGCGGATGCGCTCCACGGCGTTCAAGCGCGAGCTGTCCTCGCTGACGGGCACGGCGCTGGTGCAGTACCGCCGGGCCATGGCCCTGCGCCGCAGCGTGCTGGAGCCGCTGGCCGAGCGGTTCTTCTCGTCCAAGCAGGATGCCAGCTACGACTTCACGCGCTTCCAGGAGGACAACCCGCTGGCGAGGCCGTATGCGAAGTTCCGCGCCGTGATGGAGCGGCAGCGCGTGGACTGGCTGGACTGGTCGCAGCGACTACGCGACGGCTCCTTCCGCAGCAACGACTACGATCCGGCCAACGAGCGTTTCCACCTGTACGTGCAGTACCTGTTCACACGGCAGCTGGAGGATCTCACCGACGACATGCGGGCCGATGACGGACTCGTGTATCTCGATCTGCCCGTCGGTGTGCGTCAGGATGGCTTCGACGTCTTCCGGTACCCGGAGCTGTTCACGTCGGACGTGTCCGTCGGTGCGCCGCCGGATCCGTACTTCACGTCGGGCCAGCGCTGGGGCTTCCCGGCGATGCTGCCCGACCGGATGCGCGAGCAGGAGTATGAGTATCTGATCGCATCGCTGCGTAACCACATGCGCCACTGCGACTATCTGCGCCTCGATCATGTCATGGCCTTCTACCGGCTGTTCTGGATCGCCGACGGGCTCGAGGCTCGCGATGGCGTGTACGTCCACTATCCGGACGAGGAGCTGTGGGCGATCCTCAGTCTGGAGTCGCACCGCAATCGCTGCCGCCTCGTCGGTGAGAACCTCGGCACCGTGCCGCCGCGCGTCAACAAGGCGCTGTCGAAGCATGAGATGGGGCCGCTGTTCGTCGGGCAGTACGAGATCCAGCCCAACGCAGCTCGCGCGATGCGCCCGGTGACGCCGGGCAGCGTTGCGAGCGCGAACACGCACGACATGCCACCGTTTTCCAAGTTCCTGTCGGGCGACGACATCGATGAACGCGTCGAGCTCGGAATGTTCGATCCCGCCCTGCAGGACAAGGAGCACGCGATCCGCGAGCGCCAGGTGCGGGCGCTGTCTACCTTCATGCGGAAGAATGGGCTGCTTCGGCAGGATGACGCGGCATCGATGCGCGATGCTGTGATGTCCTACCTCGCCGACAGCGACGCGGATTTCCTGCTGGTCAACATCGAGGATCTCTGGCTCGAGAACCACTGGCAGAACGTGCCGGGAACGACGGACGAGTACCCCAACTGGCGCCACAAGCTGCGTCTCGACTTCGAGGCGATGCGGGATGACCCGGACATCGAGCGACTGCTGCGGCGCATTGACGAACTGCGCAAGGCACACCGCCAGGATTCCGAGGCCAGAGTTACACCAGATTGACGGCGATCGCCGCGACGGCATCGACGTGCTGCTCGATGCGTTCGGCGAGCTTGCGCGCATGCCTGCGACCCTGCGGACACACCAGGAACAGCGTGCTGCCACTGCCCGTGAGATGGACCGGCAGATCGTCGCTGCATGCTTCCACCTGATCCATGAGCCCGTCGAGATCGGGCCGCACGCCGATGGCGGCGTCGCACAGATCGTTGAACAGACGTGATGCGTCGAGCGAACCCGCCGTCGCCATCGTGCGGACATCGGCGTCGCGCAGGGGGCCGGGATGCGCCGCATCGAAGGCACGATAGACGTCACCCGTCGGGCAGCCGAACTCGGGGATCACGAGCACGAGCGCTCCGCCGACAGGGTCGGTGCGCTCGATCCGCTCGCCCAGCCCCTCGACGATCGCGGGGCCCTCACCCAGGAAGTACGGCACATCGGACCCGAGTCTGGATGCAAGCTCGGCGAGGCGTTCATTCGGAATGTCCAGCTCGAAGAGTTCGCGCGTCGCCAGCAGCATGGCCGCGGCGTCGGCGGATCCTCCACCAAGCCCGCCCCCGACGGGAATGCGCTTCTCCAGCTTGAGCTGCACCGGCAGCGCCTGCTGGGCTTCCTGCTCCATCAGCAGATGGGCCCGCACCGCAAGGTCCTTGGTGATGGACCAGTCGATGGGCGTCTTCCTGCGGGCGTCCTCGTGCCAGATGATGGCGTAGCGGCTGAGGTAGTCCTCTTCGAGCCGTGTCAGCTCCAGCTCATCTGCGAGATCGATGCAGGCCATCCATGATGCAATGGGATGAAAACCATCGTCCTCCCGCGGCGGGCCGACGGCGAGCGCGAGATTCACCTTGGCGTGCGCGGTGCGCGTGATCACTGGTCTGTGCAGCGACGGAGGCGACATGCGTCCATCATAGGACGCCGATCAGGCGACGCTGCGCGATGGGACTGCGACCGCCTCGGGCCACGACCATGGCGCGAGCACGGGTAGCCCGGCGCCGGCGTGCTTTTCCAGCCCGTCGAGAATCGGCCCCGGCGACAGTGTGCCGATGACGAGCGCCTCGGCATCCATCGCGGGCACAAGACGTCCCCCGACATGCTCCAGCGCCTGGCGCACGACCCAGTCGTTCTTCCCCGGCGCGACGACTGCAACGGCTCGGCCATTGCATCCATGCAGCGCCTGCCGTGCGTGTGACAGGCCGACGAAGCGTTCGTACAGCTCGGTGGAGAGTGAGTGGCGCGGCTGGTCGGCGAGCGAGGATCGCAGATCCTGCAGGCCCAGTTCGAACCCCTCCTCAGCGCCCTCGCGACGCGCGATCATGCCGTATCGCTCAATGACGCGTCCCATCTCCGCATCGCGCACCGTGGCGGGCGCATAGCGATGGACAACCCAGGCGTTGTTGCGCACCAGGCGACGCACGATTGCGTTCATGTCGCGACCATGCGCGACCTTGCGATGTCGGACACGGAACTGCCGCGCATGGAGGACGCGGTATCCGGAGATGAGCATGCGCGCGGCGAGATCGTACTCCTCGGCGTAGTAGCCGAAGTGCGGGTCATAGCCGTCGAGCTCGAGGAAGACGTCGCGTCGGATCGCGACGCCGCACCCGATGAAGACCTCCGGCAGGCCGCCCCACTCATGCGAGCCATCAGGGAGCGTGATCTCCGCTCCGACGGCGGCCACGTCCGACGGCGCCTGCTCAAGCACATCGATGAACTCTGCATCGAGCGGCGCCGAATCATCATCGAGCA
Organism: Planctomycetota bacterium; assembly: GCA_039818905.1. GTDB lineage: Bacteria > Planctomycetota > Phycisphaerae > Phycisphaerales > UBA1924 > JBCBTA01. Next base: position 9,836 of record JBCBTA010000042.1, on the reverse strand, counting down.
TGATGAGCCAATCACCGCGTGCCTCGGACGCCCCAATGTTGCGCGACGCCGCTGCGGCGTTCTCGCGGAGGTACATCATGCGAACGCTGACGCCGTTGGGAAGATTCCCTGGAGGTGTCGGCGGAAAGCGGGAGGCGTTGTCAATCACGACGACTTCCGCACCCCCGCACGCCGCGAGGCGGGCCCCGTCGAGTCGGGAGATCTGCACCAGTGTCTGCGCAAGATCCGACGGGCGATCGAGTGTGGGAACGATGAAGCTGAGCATGCCTAGACCGCGAGCCTCGCGCCAATGCGTGAAGGAGCGATGGCAATGCGAGCACCGAGGACGCGCTGAGCGCCGGAGCGTAGGTCCGCCGCGGTGATGACCTCATTGCCAAGTCGCGTCGCCTGTGTCGCGGCGGCGATGGAACCGAGGAATGCGGCGTCGGCGACGGATCCACCGCAGTGCAGCGCGAGTGTCGCCGCGGCGAGCAGGGCATCGCCGCAACCGAGCGTATCAACAGCGTGCGGCGCCAGGGCCGGAACGTGCTCACCGCGCACGCGGCTGGGCCATGCATTGGTGTCGTCGTCGGCATGGGGAAGACGATCAAAGGCGATCATGCCATCACCGCCCATGGTGACGAAGACGCGCTGCGTCTCCGTCTTTTGGAGGTAGCGCCAGACGACGGCGTTGAGCGAATCCTCGAAGTCGGCCGCCGCGGCACGGAGTTCTTGCTCAGTGGGGCAGGTCAGGTCCATGTCGCGCATCTTCATCAGTGCGTTGCGCGCACCGCTGACATCTCCGGAGAGGAATCGCACTCGGGGACGCACGACATCCACGACTTCGGTGAGCACCTTCGGCGTCAGAAGTCCCTGCCCGAAGTCGGCGATGATCGCAGCGTCGTGCTCCTCGGCGGCGCGCTGTGCGATCGTGATCAGTTCGTTCTGCCGGGCTGCGTCGAGCGCGAGCGGGCGCGACATGTCCACCTTCATGACCTTCTGCGAGCCGACGAGGAAGCGCTGCTTCTCCATCATCTCGCCATCATGTTCGATGCTTCGGAGTTCGACGCCCTCCGCCTGCAGACGATCGCGCATCTCACCAGCATCGGCGGGCAGGGCCGTGACGAGTGTCGGTCGTGCCCCCATCGCGGCGAGCTGGCGCGCGACGATCGCCGCGCCACCGTCGTAGCACATGCGGTCAAGCGGACGCAGCGACAGCACAGGGCCCTCTCCTGCGACATCGGGCTGATCACAGAGGATGTAGGTGTCGCGAATGCTCTCCCCCACCACCATGACGCGTTGCCCGGCGAAGGAATCGACCAGCGGACCGATGCCATCCGGCGCCAGCTCCCCTGAGGAGACGAGCTGATGCAGGCGTGCGTGGAATGGATCCTGCCGGCGCTCCAGTGAGGCGATGAGGGCCGTGGAGCTAAAGACGATGTCACCGGAGCTAAAGACGATTCGCCCGCCGGCGCGCTCGACGGCGTCGCGCTCCAGCGCGAAGCGTGGATCATCGTTCGACTCGTACTCACGTCCCTTGATGTAGATGTCGGGCTGCACCTCGGCGAGCAAGCCGATGGCGGTCTCGTCGTGGTTGATGAAGACCCAGTCAACGCAGTCGAGTGCCGCGAGGTTCTCCGCGCGAAGCTCCTGCGGGAACAGCGGGCGGCCATCGCCCTTGTTCATCAGTTCGTCAGCGGTGATGGAGACGAGCAGGATGTCGCCCTGGCGTGCCGCGTGCTGCAGGTGACGCACATGCCCGGGGTGCACGATGTCGAAGCAGCCGTGGCACTGCACGACGGTCCGACCCTCGGCGCGAGCCGCGGCTCGCTCGGTGAGCAACCGCTGGCGTGTCATGACCTTGCCGCGCAGGTTCAGAGGAACATCCATGGTCCTCGTTATCGGCGCAACGACCTGCCCGACATGGGTGAAACCGGCCCGTCGAGGGGCTGTCAGGCGTCCAGAAGGATGGTCGCCAGTTCCCGCAGTGCGCCGAAGCCACCGGGCGTCTCGAGGACGAGATCCGCCGAGGCACGCACCTCCGGCCGGGCATCGCCGGGACAGACCGCGACGCCCGCCCGCCCGAATGCCGGCAGATCATTCACGTCATCACCGATGTAGGCCACCTGCCCAGGGGAGACCTCCATCCGCTCGCACAGTGCCTCCAGCCGCGCTCCCTTGTCACCGGTGCCGACATCGATGAGATCCGGATTGAGCCGCAGCATCGCGGCACGTGCCTGCGTTGAAGCACCGTCGCGGGTCGCGGTGAGCCATGCGACCTGGATGCCTGCTTCTCGGAGGAGGTGGGTCGCCATGCCGTCATGGGAGTGAAACGCTCTGCTGCACCCGCCATCAGGGAGCATCATCAGGCGGCCATCGGTGAGGGTGCCATCGACATCGCAGACAACGGCTCGCACCGTGACGCTCTCCTTGATGCGGAGTGCCATCGCCCCCTGAATGCAGGGGTGTGCTGGCGGCAAACCGCGTGCGATGGCCTCGGCGATCTCGACGTCAGCCGCGTCTCGAATCTCGAAGGCCTCGAAGGGCGAGGAGCCACCGATGGCGAAGGGGCGCAGCGGCGAAGCTTCGATGGTCGTGTGGTCACTGACTGGGGGTTGATCGACGATGCGGATCCCGCGTGCCGCGAGGAAGTCGTGATCGGAGCCATGCGGATGGACCGCGACGATCCGTTCCGCGGGGACCTGCCGAAGCAGCGTGCGGAGTGCCCAGCCGACCAGAGGCAATCCCAGAACCGACCATGCGGGCGATTCGGGTCGTGCGGTTGGGAGGATGACGCCGGTGCGGTCCATGGGGTCAAGGGTAGCGAGACCTTCTCACGCCGGGGTGATCCTCGGGCCGACCTGAACTGCATGACGACGCTGCGGATTCCCCAGGCTCCGATGCTGCGATCGCCGGACCTCCAACCGCGACTGGACGGGCTGCGGACGGAGCGGGACTGGTTGGTCGGGCAGGTGGACCGGCTTCGAGCTCAGTTGCTTCTCCACGCCGCCCAACAGTGCGCGGCACGGGGTCATCGCACCATCGCGCTGTATCCCGGAGGGCGGCACAGCCGGGCGATCACGCACTGGCCCTGGCGAACGCAGGGGATCGCGGTCGGTGCCATCCTCGATGACGAGCCGCGGATCGAGACGCTCAGCGGCATCCCCGTCCTCACGCCAGAGGCGTGCCCTGACACCATCGAAGCGATCGTCATCAGTTCGGACGTCCACGAGCACGAGCTCGCGGCTCGTGCCGAGGAGCTGTTCGAGCTCCCGATCATTCGGATCTACGGGGCCATCGAGGGGGCGGAGCCTGTCGCCGAGTCTCGGTGGATGCTCGCCGCAACGTGGTGCGCTGATCAGAGCGTGCTTGCGCTGGGGGGGGATGTCACGGCGGAAGCGTTGCTGCGCGAGGGCGGGGCGCGAGCCGTCACACTGCGCTGGCGGGACCACGATCTGACCGATGCGCCGGACGACAGCTTCGACCTACTCCTTGCGTTGCAGGATGAAGTTCGCCGTGACGCACTGGATGATCTGCTCGCCGATGCCTGCCGCGTCCTCCGCGAGGGTGGAACCTGCTGCATCGCGGTGGCAGCGGCTGATGCCGCCAGCGCATCATGCGTCATCGACGAGCACTTTGCACGGGTGGATCGGTTCGCCCAGCGCAGCGGCGGATTCGGCACTGCCGGGGCCCTTCCGCCTGGAATCTTCGTGCCAAACGAGGATGCGGCCCCGCACGCAACCGTGATCTTCCATGCATCGATCATGCGACGCAGAGCGCATCGAGATGCGCACGGCGGCGTGACGTGGTCAGATCAGGATGTCTCGCGGGCTGAGTGGGAGCGTGTGCATCAACCGTTCGAGCTCAACTTCCATCAGGGACCCGGCCAGTGGCGCTGGACGGAGAAGTGGGATCGCGATCAGCAGGCCATGTTCGGCGAGCGCTGGGGGCTGGACCGGCATGCGTACCGCGATCGGTGGGTGCTGGATGTGGGCGCCGGGCCACGGCTGCGGACGGAGTGGTTCATCGAAGCCAACCTCGTCGGCATCGAGCCCTTGGCGCGGGAGTTCGGGGAGATCAACCACGGTGCGTATGACCACCCGGATGTCTGCGGCGTGCATGCGTCTCCAGCCGAGACCTTCATCCCCGAACTCGAAGACCGCTTCGACCTGGCGGTGTGCCACAACGTGCTGGATCACTGCTTCCGCTGGGGAGATGTGATCGAGCACGTCGGGCGGTACATGCGAGCCGGCGGAATGTTCATCCTGAGCACCGACGTCGGCGAAGCCCCCGCGGAGGGGCATCCCGGGATCGCCGACGAGGCTTCGCTGCTGCAGGTCCTCGAAGATGCGGGATTCGATGTCGAGCGGACCATCCGGCAGCAGCCGGATTCGCCGGAGTGGGAACGAACGCTGACCCTGTTCCTCCGGCGACGCTGAGCACCGGTTCTCACGAACGAAGGCAGATCGGGCCGACATTCCTTGTGCGCGGAAGCTGCGCGCCGGAGAGTTGACATCGAAGCGCACCGCACACACCTGGCGACCCAGATTGCACGGCTGACCGCGACGGGGTCCACCCCGATCGCGCTGTTTGGCGCGGGTCAGTTCGTCCGGGCATTGCAGCCGCGGCTGCTGGATCCCGACGGTGCCATCGCATGCCTCGTCGATGAGGATCCGCGCAAGGTCGGACGACAATGGGCGGGGCTCCCGGTGATCAACGTCGATGATGCGCTTGGGCGCGGCCTTCGGGGCCTGATCATCACAGCCGAGGCTGCCGCGCAGGACGCGTTGTGGGAGAGACGGCGGACGTTCCTGGAACAGGGCGTGCGCGTGCTGTGCTGTCCGGATCGATTTGAGACGCTGCCCTGGGATGCATGCCTTGTGGACTTCTACGACCATCTGGTCGCGCAGCAGCATGGAAAGAAGATCCCGTACCTGCACAGCTATCCCGAGCCGAACGTCGTCGCATCGCCGCGCATCGTCGCGCTTGCGGGGCGGCACGCAGGGGATGTCATCTGTGAGATCGGACCGGGCGCGGGACTCTGGACTGCCGAACTCATCGAGCATGCGGACCGGTATCACGCGGTGGACTTCAGTGCCCGCCTCCTGCACGAGGTGATCGAACATCGTTTTCATGGCTCGCTCTCGAAGCTTCATCTGCATCACGACACGCGCGCGCAGCTGGCGGAGATCGAAGACGGCTCGGTTGACCTGGTCTTCTCTTTCGACGTCTTTGTCCATCTCAAGCCGGACCTGGTGCATCAGTTCCTTGCGGCAATCAAGCGCGTGCTCAGGCCGGATGGAAACGCACTGCTGCACTTCCGGGAATGGAACGAGGCGGAGATCATCCGGTGGCACGAACACTTTGCGCCTTCATTCATCGGAGAGGGCACGATGATGCACTACAACACGATGGAGTCACTTGCCGCGAGTGCCGCGCACATCGGCCTTCGAGTCGAGCGGATCGAAGAGGACCTCTGCTACGGCTACTTCGCCCGGTTTGAACACGCATGACGCAGGCACCGGTCTCACCGATGCGCAACGCCGACGCGATGCAACGCGTGCGGCACTGTGTGGAAGTCCTTTCGTCACGCGGCATCAACCTCGAAGGCCATCTTGAAGGATGGGCCAGCCAATTCGACCCGACGCGTGATCACTCGCACGCGCGCCGGGCGGCGATGGCAGTTGATCTGCCATGTGCCGCGGCTGATGGATCGCATAGTCCGGCAGCGCCGGCCAAGCCCATCGTCGTCGAAGGGCTGCATCCAGCCACGCTGTTCGATCGCGTGGTGCGTGCGACAGGACCACTCCCCGACGGGTACGCCGCGGCGGTGTTGCTGGTGCAGGAAGACCCTATTGAGCTGCTCAACGGTCTGGCGACACTTGCCGACCCGACGGTGCTCGACGAGGAGCGGATCTCGGTCTTCATCGGTCCGGGCGCGGGCGATGCCCTTGCCGCACATCTGGAGGCTCGGCTGCATCTGTCACTTCCGGAGCTGTGCCTGCGATCGCCCGGACTGGGATTGATGTCACCGACCCTCGAATCGGTGCTTCGCACCGTCCACGCCCGGCAGCGGACGCTGCATCGCGAACTGCTTGGGCGCGTTGACGAGGTGTATTCGGCACGGGACGAGGAATTCTGGTCCACACGCTTCGACCGTGCGATCTCCGGCGATCACGCGTTGCGCGTGCTGATGCCGGTGAGCAGATACTCGACATTCGTGCGACACGCCGCGGATGACCTGCATACCGCCTTCGCGGCAGCGGGACATGAACTTCGGATCCTCACGGAGCCTGATGATCACCACAAGCTTGCGTCCGTTGCCTACCTGCGCGAATGTGCGGAGTGGACACCTGATCTGATCGTGATGATCAACTTCATGCGCTCGCACCTTGGGCATGTCCTGCCGGCCAATGTGCCATGTGTGTGCTGGGTGCAGGATCAGATGGCGCAGCTGTACCAGCAGCAGGCCGGAGCATCACAGGGTCCGCTTGACTTCATAGCCGGCAATCTCACACAAGAGATGTTCCGGGACTTCGGCTATCCGCGCCAGCGCGTGCTGCCCATTCCGGTCGTCGCCTCACCCGCGAAGTTCCATCCCGCCCGCACGGAGGAAGACGCGGGTCTCGTGTGCGACATTGCGTACGTGAGCCACCAGAGCCAGCCGGTCGATGCAATGCATACCGATCTGATGGCGCGCGTACCCCGGCAGAGCCCACTCTTTGCTTCCCTTCAGAGCGTCCTGCCACGCCTACAGACAATCGTCGCTGCGAGCATGACGGCGCCGCTGTCACTGTCCCTCCGTTGCCTTGCGCAAGAGACACTGGCTTCCGCGCTGGGCGTCAGTCCCGACCCCAGGGCGGTCGCAGAACTGCTGAACCAGTGGATCGGGCCGCTTGCCGAGCGCGTGCTTCGCCACGAGACCCTCGGGTGGGCCGCTGAGATCTGCAGCGAGAACGGATGGACGATGAAGCTGTTCGGTCGCGGCTGGGAGCAGCATCCAGTGCTCTCGCCATTCGCTGCAGGAGAGCTGGCGCACGGTGACATGCTCCGCGCGAGCTATCAGCACGCTGGTGTGCATCTGCACATGTCCACCAACGGAGCGGTGCACCAGCGTGTGCTCGAGTGCGCCCTCTCCGGCGGAATGCCCGCCTGCCGCATCACCATGAACGATGTGGTGATGATGGAGACGGTAGCCCTTGCTCGCATCGCGGTGGACGCAACTGCGGATCTGCATCATCTTCCGAGCTCCCTTGACTACTGCGCCGTGGTGGATCATCCGGAACTGCTGGCGTACCAGATGCAGCGCCAGCGGCTTGGGCTGGAGGCGTCGGCGTGGTCGCCGCTGTACCCCGACTTTGCAGGCGGTGGGTATGTCATTGCACCAGAGGCGTCCCCTGGGTGGCTGCTCGGTGACCTCGATCGCACTGCGTTCACCGATCGAGCGTCCATGGAGCGACTGATCCGTCGGATGCTCGAAGACCGTGAGGAGCGATCGCAACTGAGCGCGGCCATCGCACGTCGCGCCCGGACGTCGCTGTCGCACGATGCACTGGCACAACGTCTGGTGAAGCTGGTCGCGACAGGGCTACGGCCCCCTCCCCGCTCGCCGGCCCTCTGATTCCGGTCCTCGGACGCGCAAATCTCACGCCTGCCTGCAGTGATGGTCGATCTCTGACTGGTGTGCGCGCGCATCAAGGAGCTCGGACGTTGACGCTGCGGGTCGCTCTCGTCAGCCGCGAGTATCCGCCCCACTCGGGCGGTGGCATCGGGACGTATGCCCGGAACATCGCGTGCGCGTTGGCAGCCGCGGGCCACACCGTTCATGTGGTGACGCAGGCGTTCCCCGGGGCTGAGCCTTCGCTTCACATCGATGGGCCAATCCACGTGCATCGGGTTCCCATGGGCGACGGATCGGCAGGTGCCGCGCTGCGCGGCTCGATCAATGCCGGACGTGCCGTCGCTCGACTGGCTCGGGATCTGCAGATCGACGTCATCGAGTTTCCCGAGTACGAAGCGCCGGCGACGTGCTATCTCCTTGCGCGACGGCTCGGAGCCCTGGAGACCATGGACCGACCCACCGTCGTTCATTTTCATTCCCCCACCGAGGTCAATCTTGCCCTCAATCGCGAGGGCACTCGCGATGTCCCCGGCGGAATGGGGCTGCTCGTCGCGCTGGAGCGCTCATCCGTTGTGGCCGCGGATCACCTGTGCGCGCCGTCCCGGTTCATGGCGTCGTGGGCACACGACCAGTTTGCACTCGCAGAGGCACCTCAGGTCATCCCGTATGCCATTGGGCCACTCCCGCCGCGCAGCAGACCGGAGAGTGCGGTGCGGCGGTTGCTGTACGTCGGTCGTCTCGAGCGCCGCAAGGGCGTGGACGTTCTGATGCAGGCATGGCGCGCTGTCGGTCCGCAGGCGACGGACTGGGAACTGCGGCTGGTCGGCAGCGACACCGGCACAGGCCCGGGCGGCGGCTCCATGCGGACCCATCTGGAGTCCATGCTCGACGACGACGTTCGAGCTCGCACGCACCTTGTCGGAGCACGTCAGTGGTGGGAGTTGCACGACGAATACGCCACTGCGACCGCGTGCACGGTTCCGTCACGATGGGAGAACTTCCCGAATACGTGCATCGAGGCGATGATGCACGGGCGACCGATGCTCGCCTCCGACAACGGGGGTATGCGCGAGATGCTGGACGGATCCAACGGCGGCATGCTGTTCCGTGCCGAGGATGTCGGGTCCTGTACACAGGCGCTGCGACGGCTCGTTGGCATGTCACCCGATGCGCTGCACATGATGGGCATGTGCGGACGTGCTCGCATCGCGGCGATGTGTGATCCGACCGCTGTGGCGGCAGCACGAACATCGATGTACATGCAGGCGATTGACAACGCACACGATTCAGGCAGCGGCAGCAGCAGCGATCGCGCCCTGGAGATCTGGCGTGATCTTCGTCGCGTCAGTAGTGGAACGTCGGTCGGACTCAACGATCCGTTGGGGCTGGAGCATGTGGGGGCGATGTCATGAAGATCGCACTCGTCAGCCGCGAGTTCCCGCCCTTCTTCGGAGGCGGAATCGGCACGTTTGCACGAGCGACGGCGTGTGCGCTGACGGACGCAGGACACACAGTTCATGTCATTACGCAGGCATGGGGTGGCAATGCTGATAGCACCGAGCAGATGCACGGGTTCATCGTCCATCGCCTGCATATTCCTGAGGCGGACGATGTGTGGGCCCATCGGCTGCTGCTCTTTTCCAGCCGTGTTGGACGACTGCTGTCCCGCCTGCATGCGAGCGGTGAGATCGACGTCGCCGAGTTTCCGGAGACCGAGGCGCCCTCAGCTGCGCTGACTGCCGCACGGCTGCTGGGGGCTCCGACGGTGCCAACAGTCGTCAGCCTGCACACATGCAGTGCGCTGTTGATGTCACTCGACTCACTCGAGACTGCGAATGACAGTTCCGCGCGCGCCCTGTTCACGAGTGAGCGTCTCGCGGTGACCGGAGCGGATCGTCTGTGTGCACCCTCGACATCCTTCGCGGCATGGGTGCGGGACTTCTACGGGCTGAAGAGCATGCCAACGGTCATTCGAAATCCCCTGCCGTCACCGATCGAGCAGATCACCCCGATCCACTCGCGCAGCATGACGTATCTGGGCCGTCTCGAGCCCCGGAAGGGTGTTGTGGAACTCGCCGCGGCCTGGAAGCAGGCTGGACTCGAGGCTGCGGGATGGACGCTGCGCATGATCGGTCGGGACACACGGACGGGACCGGGCGATCGGTCGATGCGGAGCTTCCTGCAATCGCGCGACTGCGGCTCAATCGAGTTCATCGATGCCCTCGCCTCGACGCAG
>JBCBTA010000041.1:0-13423 GCA_039818905.1 Planctomycetota bacterium | reverse complement strand
ACCTCGCAGCCGGAAGACCACGAGCAGCGGGTCGAGCTGGGAGCGGTGATCGATGCGAGGTGAACATCATGAGGGTGCGGCCGGCCCCGGGAACCCCCAGGCAGACCTGGCGCACCCCGCCACCGGCGGTGTCGATGCTGGCCCACATGTTCCGGAGGTCGATCTGGTGCTGGGCCGCCGCCGCGAGGAACTGCCGCGTGGCGTCGTGACCGCCGCCGGTGGACGCCTCGATCAGCCTCGATGCCGCCTCAGGAATGCGATCACGCTCGACGCGAATGAGCGACCACGGGGCCTCGTGGCCTGATCCGGGCGGGCTCGCCGCGGCTGTGGTCACCGATCGAACTCCTTTCCACCACTTCCGTCGGAACCGGCTCCCGGCCGTCATCCGAATCGATGGCGTGGTTGCGGCGTCGTCGCCGGCCCATACACTATCCCCCCCGATCTCTGCGCCAAACGCTGGAGTGGCATTCCCATGCTCAAGGTCAATCATTCACGCCGACGCCTGATCTTCTCGGTCGGCCTCCTGACGCTGCTCGGGTGCCTTGCGCTGCCAACGTTCTGGGCCACGCCGCAGGCGCTCGGGGCCCCCCAGCCGGATCCGATCCCCCGTCGCTGGGAGCTGCAGGTCGAGCCCGGACCGCTTCGCGTCGCCTCCATCGAGGTGCCTGGCGAGGGCAGAAGGCCTTTCTTCTACTTCACGTACAAGGTCACCAACCTGTCCACCGGTGCCCGGGCCGGCGCCAATCAGGACCCCTACCTGGCGCCCGTCTTCGAGCTGTACACGGACGATGGTGAGATCATCCGCTCCGGCCGCGGCGTGCCCGCCCCGGTCGTCAGGGAACTCCTGGCCCGCCTGGAGAACCCGCTGCTGCAGAACGAGATCGAGATCCAGGGCACCATCAAGCCCGGCAAGCAGCACGCCCGCGAGGGGCTCGTGGTCTGGCCGGCCAACAGCATGAAGGTGGACGAGGTCGTCATCTTCGCCGCCGGCTTCAGCGGCGAGACCAAGGCGGTCATCCGTCCCGACACGGGCCAGACCATCGTCCTTCGCAAGACGCTCATGATCCGGCACCGGGTTCCCGGCGAGCTGGACCCCACCAGCAGCGCCCCCCTTCGCCGTGGCGTGCAGCGCTGGATTTTGCGGTAGACCCCCACTACACTCCGCGGCTCGCGCGAGGGCGTGGCTGCCCCGCCAGACCGACTCAGGAAGGTGTGAGATGGCACATAAGAAGGGCCAGGGCTCGACAAAGAACGGCCGCGACTCCAACCCGCAGTTCCGCGGGGTGAAGCTCTACGGCGGCGAGGCTGCCAACGCAGGCTCGATCATCGTCCGTCAGTGCGGCACCAAGTGGCAGCCCGGTTTCATGGTCGGTCGTGGCAAGGACGACACCCTCTTCGCGCTGTGCGAAGGCACCGTCGTCTGGAAGGGTCGCAAGGTCCACGTCGATCCGGCGGATCCCGAAGCCGCCCGCCCGTTCTACCTCAAGACCGCCTGATCGGCAGTCTCAACTCGACGTTCATCGCGCCCGGTCTACCGGGCGTTTTCTTTTGCCGACTCCAGCGCCGCCATCAGGCGCGATGCGATGCCGTCGCACATCAGGTAGCCACGCTCCGTCAGGCGGGTGCGCTCATCGACGACCAGCCAGCCCGCGTCGCTCTCGCGCTGCAGCGCAGCCTGCAACGCATCTTTCGCCACGCACTCCGCCGCGGCTTCGAGCAGCGATTCGGTCTCGAGTCCCTCGCTGATGCGCAGCCCCATCATGATGCGCTCCGCCAGAGCACGCATCGGATCGTGCCATTCGAGATCGATGATCGGTGACGTCCCGTCACCCGAGGTGACGCCCTGCATCCACTCCGTCAGGTGAGGCACGTTGCGATACCGATGCCCACCAACATGGGCCGATGCCGAAGGCCCCGCCGCGAGCCACTGCTCGCCGCGCCAGTACGCAAGATTGTGCGCACTGGGCCCGCCGCCGGCGTTTGGGCGGGCGAAGTTGCTGACTTCATAGCGCTCGAACCCGGCGCTGCGCAGGCGATCGACCGTCAGCTCGTACAGCCGGGCTTCGTGGTCCTCCGTCGCCGGCTGGAAGTCGCCGCGCTCCAGGCGCGTGGTCATCGCGGTGCCCTGCTCGTAGGTCAGGGCGTAGCAGCTCATGTGATCGACGGGCAGCCGGCAGGCGATGTCGAGGTCGGCGGTCCACTCCTGCTCCGTCTGCCCGGGGACCGCGAAGATCAGGTCGAGACTGCGCCGATCGATGCCGGCGTCGCGGGCGAGTTCGAGTGCCCGCGGCACGCTCTCGGGATCGTGCCAGCGCTCGAGCGTCTTGAGGTGACCGGTGTTGAACGATTGGGCCCCCACGCTGAGGCGATTGACGCCCCCCGCGACAAGGCCGGCCATGAGTTCGGGAGTTGCCGTCTCGGGATTGCACTCGACGGTGAATTCACCCGTACATCCATCGAACCGGTCGGCGATGGCGTCGAGCAGGGCCGCGAGGAGGTCCGGGCGCAGGAGGGTGGGCGTACCGCCCCCGATGAAGATCGTCCGCAGCGGCCCGGCGTGGGGCGCCAGAGCGGCCAGCTCGATCGAAAGTGCATCGACGAATGCGGATTGGCGATCCCGATTGTCGACGAAGCTGTAGAAGTCGCAGTAGTGGCATTTGTGGAAGCAGAAGGGAACGTGGACATAGAGGCTGCTGACGGGCGCATGTGATCGACTGAGCGGCGTGAGGGCCGTCTCGCGTTGCCCATCGCGGGTGATGTCGATACTGTGACGCAGCGGGAAATCTCCGACGATTGGCGAGGTTTTGCGCCGATCGATGACAGCGGCTCTCCGTCAGGGGAGCGTATCCGGGCCGATCAGCTCGGGAGGACGTGCGAGGCCGAGATGAGCCAGAGTGCGCAAAGCGTCGATGTCAGGCTCGTGGTGTTCAAGCCCGGTGGCGACCGGAAGATCATCCAGCTCAAGCCGGGCAAGTACCTCATTGGCCGGGACGCAGCCGCGGCCCTGCGCATCCCCCTGGGGAGCGTGTCGCGGCGTCACTGCGAACTGGACTTCGATGGCGACCGCGTCCTCGTGCGCGACCTCGGCTCCAGCAACGGCACCTTCTGCAACAACGCCCGGATCACCGAGTCGCCGCTCGGCGCCGGTGACGTCGTGGGCGTCGGGCCCTGCCTGATGACCGTGCAGGTCAATGGTGAGCCTGCCGACGTGACGCCGCCGCAGTTCCAGGAGCCCGCCGAAGATGCCATGGCCTCGACGCCGCCCAGCGGCACGGAGGCACCACCGACTCCCGCCGCCGCGGTGGAGGAAGAGGAGGAGGTCTCCGATCTCGACGAGACCGTCGCCAAGGGCCCCGGACTTGGCAGCCTGCTTGGCAACACCGAAGACAGCAGCATCTTCGACTTCGACTTCGACTTTGAGGACGACGAGAACCCGAAGCTTTGATCCCCGTCAGATGCCCGGCCTCATTCCTCGGAATCAGGCGTGGCGGCGACGGGGGCAGGCGGAGGCGTCGTCTTCTTCTTGGGAATCATGATGTTGGTCCCGCACTTCTTGCAGCGCACCAGCTTGCCGCGCGCGTGATCGGGCACGCCCAGCACCGAGCGGCACTTGAGGTTGGGACACATGATTCGGACGACGTTTTCGGTGCTCATAACGCCTGGGCTCCTTCCCCATACGACTTCGGGCATCGGCCGCCCTATACATCCGCTTGACCCCGCTGCACGGTGATATCGTTCTCCCCGACCCGCCGAACGCACCAACCCCACTCCATGACGCAGACCACACCGTCCCCAACCGATTCGCCCGATCTCGCACGCCCGGTAACCGGAGACGGCTTCGCCGTCGTCGGCCTGCAATGGGGCGACGAGGGCAAGGGCAAGATCATCGACGTGCTCGCCCCCCGCTTCGACGCGGTCGTCCGCTACAACGGCGGGGCCAACGCCGGACACTCCGTCGTCTTCGATGGCCAGCGCCACGCGCTGCATCTCGTGCCCTCAGGTGTCTTCCACCCGCAGACGCTCGCGGTCATCGGCAACGGCGTCGTCGTCGATCCGATCGGACTGCTGGGCGAAGTGAAGGGCCTGCGCGACAAGGGCATCGACGTCTCTGGCCTGCGCCTCTCGGACCGGGCCCATCTCGTGCTGCCGTACCACAAGTCCGAGGACGCCATTCGCGAGTCCGTCCTGGCAGGGCAGATGGCCGGGGCCGAGGATGAGCCCGATCGCTCCATCGGCACCACCAAGCGCGGCATCGGTCCTGCTTACGCCGACAAGGCCCACCGCTCCGCCTCCATCCGCGTCGGTGACCTGTACCGGCCCGATGTCCTGCAGAGCAAGCTGCGGGATGCGTGCGCGCTGAAGAGCGCGACCTTCGGTGCGCTCGGTCACGAAGCCGAGGCCCCGACGCCCGAACAGGTCATGCGCGAGCTTGCCGAGGCGTCCGAGGCGCTGCGCCCGCACGTCACCGACACCGCCTACCTGCTGCACACCATGCTGCGCGACGGCAAGCGTCTGCTCTTCGAAGGCGCCAACGCCACGCTGCTCGACGTCGATCACGGCACCTACCCGTTCGTCACGTCCTCCTCGACGACGTCCCTCGGCATCCCCGCCGGCACCGGTGTGCCCGGACGCTGTGTGGACAAGACGCTCGGCATCCTCAAGGCATATGCCACGCGCGTCGGGGCCGGCCCCTTCCCAACGGAGTTGCACGACGACACCGGCGATCGCATCCGCGAGCGCGGCCGCGAGTTCGGCACCACCACGGGGCGCCCGCGCCGCTGCGGCTGGCTCGACCTCGTCGCCGTGCGCTACTCCGCGATGCTCAACGGCGCGACGGGCTTGTCGCTCATGCTCTTCGATGTGCTCGCCGGGTTCGACGAACTGAAGGTCTGCACGGCGTACGAGATTGACGGTGAGCGGACGACGCGGTTCCTTCCCGATGCCCACGATCTGGAGCGCGCCACACCGGTCTACGAAACGCTGCCTGGCTTCAGTGAGGAGATCACCGGAGCGAGGTCACGCACAGAGCTGCCGCGGGCTGCCCAGGCGTACCTCGACTTCATCGAGTCGTTCGTGGGTGTGCCGATTGAGATCGTCTCGGTCGGACCGGACCGGGAGCAGACGATCGGGGTCAGCTGACCTTTACCGCTCGATGTCCGACAGCATCCCGCGCGCCTCGCGGCGGCGGGCGCTGATGACGCGATGCTGGGCCGGAAATCTTTCGGAGCTGAAGATCTCCAGCGCGGCGTCGTAGTACGCGACCGCTTCGGCGAGATTGTCCTGCTTGTCGTAGGGCAGCTTCAGGTACGCGTTACCGAGATTCGCCTGCGTCTTGGCCCACTCGACGGGGTACGCCTGCTTCGTGCGCACTTCCAGCGCGCTCTCGTACGCCGCGATCGCGTCCTTGACGTTGACGCCCTTCTTGCCCGCCGGCAATTGCAGCAGCGCGCTGCCGAGGTTGTTCTGCGTCGTGGCCCACTCCAGCGGACTGTTGGTCCGCGTGCGCACTTCAAGCGCCGCTTTGTAGCAGGAGATGGCACGGCGGACGTTGCGCTCGCGCTCCTCGTCCTCGCAGGGCAGCAGAGCCCAGGCGTTGCCGAGGTTGCTCTGGGTCGTGGCCCAGTCGCCGCGGCGGTTGTGGGCGGACCACACGTCCAAGGCCGCCTGCTGGTAGGCGATGGCCCGCTCGATGTTCTGCTTGCGATCACCGCCCGGGAACTGCACCCACACGTTCCCGATGTTGTTCTGCAGGCGGGCCCAGTGCACCGGACTGTTGTCCTTGGTGCGCACGGTGAGGGCTGCGCTGAAACACGCGATGGCCCGTTCGAGGTTCAGTCCACGATTGCCGGTCGGGAGGCGCTCGCACGCGTGGCCCGCCGCGTTCTGCACGCTGGCCCATGCCTCCGGTGCCGCCTCGCGCGTCAGGTGCTTGAGCGACTGCTCGTAGCAGGCGATGGCCCGCTCGATGTTGATGCGCCGGTCACCCGTGGGCATCTCCTGCCACACGTTGCCGAGCTGATAGCGGGCCTCGGCCCACGCCCGCATGTCACCATGCTCCTCGAACTGATCCGCGGCAGACTGCAGCCGCTCGACCGACTCACGCAGGGCCTCGCCGCGCTGCATGTCGGGGCTGTACGGCATGGCACTGGCGTACATCAACTCCGCATAGGCCGCGCCGGGTGAGCCCGGCGGGTGCTTGGCGAGCGCATCGCGCAGCAGATCGACCGCTTCGCGGCAGGCGTCCTCGCGGCTGCCGCGCACCGCGTGCAGCAGCGCGAGCGCGAGATCCGTGAGCTGCGCCGGCTCCCAGTGTTCGTGTGCCGCCTCCCGATAGTGGTGCACCGACTCGTCGTACCGCTCCTCGAGGTACAGCCGATCGCCACGAAGCGTGTGCAGTGCGCCAGTCTCGACGCGGCCGGTGAGCGCATCGAGGAAGGCCTCGGCCCGCACGAAATCGCGCGATGCAACAGCGGCGACGGCGCGGCCGTAGGCATCGGATGATGTCCGCAGACGCTCGATGGCTTCGCGCTGCTCCGCCGTGGGACTGAGTTCGCCGGCATCGCGTCCCGGACGCTTGTGACTCGCCAGCAGCGCGCGCACCTGCGTGATGTCGGGCGTCTCCTCACCCTCGTACGTCAGGGCGGATCCGTCCTGCTGAACAGGCGCTGGTGCTGCTGGCTCCTGGGGCGCCGCGGCGGGCTCGGTCGGCTCGATGGTCTCCGCGGGCTCCGGGGCGGGGCGCGGGCTCGGCGTCATGCGCTCGGTCTCAGATGCCGCCTCGGCGAGGATGGGGAACTCGTCCTCGTCATCGCTGCCGGGCAGCGGCCCCTCCATCCATGATTCGAAGGCGCTGAGGCGCACATCGAGACGTGCCCCCTGGGTTTCGGCCCACTTGGTGACACTCACGCGCAGCGCGGACTGTCGCTGCAGCGTTGCCTCGACGGCGCTGGGCGTGACCGACATCACCTGCATCCAGGCGTGGGCCTTGTCCGCAGAGATCAGTGGATGCCGCCTGCGACCGGAGGCGAGCGCTTCGATGGAGCGGCGCAGCGTGCCGTAGCGCAGGATGAGCCGGCACAGCACGGCACTGATGCGCTGCAGCGTCTCCTCGTCGGGCGTGGACTGTGCCGTGATGGACTCGCAGACGAGGCGGAGCAGATCGGGAACGACGTCGAGCCCCTGCCTGGTCGTCATGGTGCGACCGAGCAGCGTGCGAACCGCCCCGGAACTGATGCTCGAGCACACGGCGACGAGCTTTGCAACCTGCCTCGCGGAGGCCATGCGCGTGAGTATACCAGTGCGGCTGCGTTAGAAGCCGGCGGCGGAAAGCCACTGGCTCGGATGACGATCGAGAGACGTCGCCACGGCGACCAGACTCTCGAGGCTGGGCAGGTGCGCACCGCGCTCGATGCTGGAGAGCTGACTCACGCTGACGCCTGAGGTCTCGCTCATCTCCTTGAGCGTCCACCCCTTCTCGGTGCGTGCCAGGCGAATCTGCCGGCCAAGCTCCTGGCGCAGCCGGTCTTGCGGCCGCCCACCCAGGTTGAACGCCTCGGCAGCCTGGCGCAGCGTCGATCGCAGCTCATCGAGGGAGAAGGGCTTGGCCAGGTAGTCAAAGACATCCTGCTTGAACGTCTGGCGCATCGTCTCCAGCGACGGATAGCCGGTCACGACGATGACGCACAGCTTGGCCCACCGCTCGCGCAGCTCCATGAGGACCTGCTCACCGGAGTGCTTGCCCATCTTCATGTCGAGCAGCACGAGGTCGGGCAGGCTCTGCTCGTTGGCCTCGAAAAGCTCGGCCGGCGTGGCGACGACGCGCACGTCGTGCCCCTCGCTGGTGAGCACCTCGTGCACGTACTCGCGGAAGTCCTGATCGTCGTCCAGCGCCACGATGGACAGACGTGTGGTCTGCTGGTCAGCGGTTTCCTGAGCGGCGTCATTCATGACGGGGCGTATGGTACGAAGTTCACGGCATGCGCGCCGTGCTGTCGAGCCGCTGCGCCACGCCGGCCCCCGCAGGAAGCATGACCTCGAAAACCGCACCATGTCCCGGCGGCGAGGCGTTGCGGGCGACCACGACCCCCGCGTGTTCCTTCACGATGCCCTCAGCGACTGCGAGCCCAAGCCCCGTGCCCCGCGCATCGAGGCGCGTCGTGGCAAACGGCTCGAAGAGACGCGCCAGCACCACCGGGTCGATTCCGGGGCCATTGTCGGTCACGGTGATGCTGATCCAGCGATCGTCGGAACGTTCGATCTCCTCGGCTGCGACGATGATGACCGGCTGCACGTCGCCCGGAGCATCGAAGGCATCGACAGCATTGCGAAGCAGGTTGACGAAGACCTGCGTCAGGCGGTCCGCGTCACCGAGCACTGTCAGATCACGATCGATGCGCGGCTCGAAGGTCACGCGCTTGGCGTCGCGGTCGAGACTAACGAGCTCCCACGCCTCGTCGATGACCTGGTGCAGATGCACGATGTCGGTCGAAGGCGGACGCACGCGGGCGAAGTCGAGCAGGCCCTCGCCAAGACGCTCGAGGCGCCCCACCACGCGCTGCAGCAGCGCAAGCCGATTCGTGTCGATCGCGTTGCCGGCGCGGTGCTCCTCGACCATGCGTTCAACACACCCCTTGACGACCGCCAGCGGTGTGTTCAGCTCGTGCGCGATGCCCGCGGACATCATGCCGAGGCTCGCGAGGCGATCCTGGTCCGCCAGGTTGCGCCTGGCCGCCTCGAGCAGGTGGTTCTTCCGCTTGAGCTCGCCCGCGACCGTCTCGATCTGATCGAGCGCATCGTTCAGCGCCCGCTCCTGCTGGCGAAGTTTGAGGATCGACCGATTGCGCGAGCGCATAATCTCACCAAGCTCGTCGTTCGGGATCTCCTGGTCGGGAATCAGCTCGGCGGTGCGCTCGCCGGCCTGCACGGCCTCATCGGCACGGCGCAGACGCTCGATCGGGGCGTACACCTGCTTGGGCAGCACGAAGACCTCCAGCGCCAGCGCGATGGCGAAGTACACGCCGAGCAGCGATAGGGTCAGCACCAGGAACAGGTCGTTGACCGCCGCCCGTCCGGACTTCGACGGCGCGAGCGCCGTCAGGAACACCCCCTGCTCCGGCGCCCACATGACGGCGCGCCGGTCCGGCGATGTCGATGTCTTGGCGATCGCCTCACCGGGACGGCTGCGGGCTCGCTCGGCGACGTCCGGCGCCAGTCCAAGCTCCGCCGCGGTGCCCGCCTGCAACTCGATGTTCTCAAGACCCAACTCTCCCGCACGCTCCGGAGCCACGGCGAGCAATTCCAGCGCCAACTCACTCTCGCGCTCGGCGGACTGCCCCACCAGCACATTGAGCGGGACATACAGAACCAGCAGCAGCACGACCCCGAGGGTCATGGAGAAGAGCGTGTGCAGCAGCACCATCTTGCTGCGAATGCGCACCGCGGTCGGGAAGCGGCGGCTCGGCAGTCGGCGCGTGAGCGGCATGCGTCGCTCGGCCCTGCTCATGGCGCATCTGCCGGCGGCGAATCGGCCGTATTGAGGCTTGGGGTCGTCGGCACGAACTGATCCGGCTGAAGAAACTCGCTGCCGTCATGACGGTCCTCCCAGCCGAGGAGGTCCTGCATCACGAACAGCAGCACACCGAAGCAGACGAGCAGCAGCACGATGACCACGACGGTCACCAGCCTGCGCCTGGCCCGCGCCTGTCGCACGACGGTCGTGGCAAGCTCGAGAGCCTCGGTCGGATCGATGGCCTCCAGCGTGGACCGAAGCGAGACGAGGGCATCGTCGTAGTGGTCGCCCAGCGTGGCCTGCAGCGACTCCAGTGCTGCCTTGCGATGCACTTGCTCCAGGGCGGTGCGGGAGCAGTCCATCGCCCTGGCCGCGGGAATGAGATCGGCGCCCTCCAGATCACGGAAGAGCCACGCCTCACGCGGCTGCTGCTCCAGCTGCCGCACGGCGTTCCAGAGACGACCCGCCGATTCATCGAGCTCGAGAAGGGAATTCAGGGGCCGCTCGCCACCGGACGCGGTGGTCTGACGCGAAGCCAGGACGACCATGCGCTCCAGCCGCGACTCCCCGACCCGCAGGATGTCCGACTGCGTGCGCAGAACCTGGGCCAGCGTGGCGTCGGCGTGTGCTCCGCTGTCGGTGAGCAGGAGTGCCAGTCGCCAGACGCGCCGCTGATATGCCTCACTTCTGTCCATCGGCACACTCTATGCAGCAACAGCGCGGTCGTCGGGCGCGGTACCCTTGTCGTCCCCCCAAACACGAGAGATGACGGAGGTGCTGACGATGGCCGAGACACGCATCGAGAAGGACACCATGGGCGAGATGACCGTCCCCGCCGACGCGCTGTACGGCGCCTCGACGCAGCGGGCGGTGGAAAACTTCCCCATCTCGGGGCGTGCCGTGCCCCCGGCGGTGATCTACGCGTACGGCCACCTCAAGGCCGCGTGCGCCCGCGCCAACCTCGAACTCGGGCGGCTCAACGAATCTCGCGCCAGCGCCATCATCGCCGCGGCGACCGAGATCGCCCAGGGCAAGCACCACGAGCACTTCCCCGTCGATGTCTTCCAGACCGGCAGCGGCACCTCCACCAACATGAATGCCAACGAGGTGATCGCCAACCTGATCTGCGTGGCCAGCGGTGTGCCCATCGGCTCGTCGAAGGACGCCGACTACATCGGTGAGCGCGAGACGGGCAGCGGCGTGCATCCCAACGATCACGTCAACATGGGACAGTCATCCAACGACACCTTCCCGACCGCCATCCACATCGCGGCGGCGTGCGACATCAAGAACACGCTCATCCCCGCGATCCGCAAGATGACGCGCAAGCTGGAGCGGCACGCGCAGGACTGGGACCGCATCGTCAAGATCGGGCGCACCCACCTGCAGGATGCGACGCCCATCCGACTCGGTCAGGAGTTCAGCGGCTATGCCGAGCAGATGAAGAAGGCCGAGCAGCGCGTGCTCGAAGCACTCGACTCGCTGGAAGAGCTTCCCATCGGCGGCACGGCGGTCGGCACCGGCATCAACACCCATCCCGACTTCAGCCGCATCGTCTGCAGCGAGCTCTCCACGGCGCTGGACATCAACTTCCGCGAAGCCGCGAATCACTTCGAGGCCCAGCACGCCAAGGACGCAGTCGTCGAGACCAGCGGCCACCTCAAGACCATCGCCATCAGCCTCAGCAAGATCGCCAACGACATCCGCTGGCTCGGCTCCGGTCCGCGCTGCGGCATCGGTGAGCTGCGCCTGCCCGCCACGCAGCCGGGCTCCTCGATCATGCCCGGCAAGGTCAATCCGGTGATGTGCGAGATGGTGATCCAGGTGTCATGCCAGGTCGTCGGGAACGACGCCGCCATCACCGCCGGGGCATTCGGCGGCGTCGGTTCGGTGCTCGATCTCAACGTGGCCATGCCGATGATGGTGGACAACCTCATCGGGTCGATTCACCTGCTGTCGCGGGCGTGCGACGTCTTCACCGACAAGCTGCTCGAGGACCTGCAACCCGATGAGGCCCGCTGCGCTGAGCTCATCGAAGGCTCACTGGCCATGTGCACCAGCCTCGTGCCGGTGATCGGGTACGACGAGTCGGCCTCTATCGCCAAGCAGGCGTACGCCGAGGGCAAGACCGTCCGACAAGTCGCGATCGAGCGCGAGGTGCTCAGCAAGGAGCAGCTGGACGATCTGCTGGATCCCGCAAGCATGACCCACGCGGGATGACGGGGCATGCAATAACCCTCCATCCCACGCGTTGACCCCTTCAGAACCACGAACACTGCCGCGGACCGCGGAGGTCCGCGAATCTGAAGGGACAACGAGTCATGCGACGCACGAGAACCCTGACAGCCGCCACCGTGCTGCTGATCACCGGGGCCGCGATGGCCCAGCAGGCCGCTCCGGCGCCGGAGGACCTCTTCTTCGAGCCCGGTGACGTCGCCGTCGAGGATGGCCAGCGCGGCGAGCGCCGCCGTGGCGGGGCCGAACGGCGCGAGCGCGGTGCCCGCGGCGAGGGCCGGCGCGGTGGATTGCCGCCGGAGGTCAAGGCGGCTTTGACCGCGCAGTTCGACACCAATCAGGACGGCACGCTCAGCCGCGATGAGATCCAGGAGGCGGGCGAGGCCTTCCGCACCGCCGCCAAGGCGGCGATGGAGGAGCACAAGGCCGCGATCGTCGCTCAGTTCGACACCGATGGCGATGGTGAGCTCAACGAGACCGAGCGCACCGCGGCCCGCGAGGCCAAGAAGGCCGAGCGCGAGGCCCGCCGGGCCGAGCTGCTGGAGCAGTATGACGCCGATGGCAGCGGTCGCCTTGATCGCGAGGAGATCGAGCAAGCGGTCGCCGACGGCGCGATGCCCGAGCGGCAACGCGGGCGGCGTGGCGGGCGCGGCGGCAAGGGCGATCGCGGCGGCTTCGGCGGTGGCGATGACAACGCCGGCCAGCGAGCACGTCGCGGCGGGCGTGGCCTCTCCCCCGAGCAGTTGGCCGAGTTCGATCTCGATGGCGACGGTCTGCTCGGCGACACCGAGCGCGAGCAGGCACGCGTGCAGATGCGTCAGCGCTTCGAGTCACGCCGGGCACAGGCGATCGAGGAGTTCGACAGCAACGGCGATGGCGAGCTGACCGGCGCCGAGCGTGACGCCGCACGGGCCGCCATGAAGGCGCGCGTTGCCAAGATCCGCGCCCTGCGCAGCGCCGATCTCGACGGCGACGGCGCCATCAGCGCCGAGGAACTCATCGACGCGGGCGTCCGCATCGCCGAGGGTGATCCCAAGCTCGACGTCAACGCCGATGGCATCGTCGATGACGGCGATTTCGACGCGCTGGTCAACGAGGTCGATACGACCCGCTGATCCCAACCGGTTGATTCCGATCGACGATCAGGTGCTCTCCTGACGTGGCCCCGTGCCGGAAACGGCGCGGGGCCGTTTCGTGCGCATCCATGTTCGCTAGGCCGCTGATGCGTCCACGCATGTGGACGAATCTGCGGATCTCACGGGAGCGGACTGATCCGCGGATTGGCCAGCAGCCTCATCACGCGGCTTGGTCGTCCTGGTGCCGGGCGCGTCCGGCAAGCAGTGCGCCGCCGGCCAGCAGTGCCAGCGCCGCGGTGCCGGGTGACGGCACGTCGAGGTAGCTGGTGTTGAGCCCGAGGTCATGCAGGATCGCCAGGTCGAGCTGGCTCACCTCGTAACGCTTGCCGCGAAGGAACTGCACGCCGTTCATCAGGTCGTCGAGCAGGTCGCTGCCGGCCCTGCCGACCTCGTTGCCGAGGTGGAAGTTGTTGTCGCGCGTCAGCGGTACCGCCCCGCCGTAAACCTCCATGGCGGCCTCGCCAGTGAAGAACATGGCGGGCCCGGCGACGAGCGTCAGTTCGTCGAAGTTGGAGCCGAAGCCGTCGAGCTGGCCGCCGTCGGT
>JBCBTA010000040.1:0-13726 GCA_039818905.1 Planctomycetota bacterium | reverse complement strand
GTACCGGTCGCCAGACCCGTGTTGATCCAGAAGAGGATCGCGCTCACGACGGAGAACGACGTGGCACCGGGCGGGAAGGCGATATCAATACCGGAGATGCCGAAGTTGCCGAAATCGACGCGGAGGTCGGTCAGCGGCGTGTTGATGATCGTGCCGACGGACGGCAGAAGATCAGCACCATCGGCCGAGAAGATCGAGGCCTGGACAACGTCGAGCGGCAGGTTGTTGGCCGTACCGATGTTGAACTGGGTCTCGAAGAAGCCAACCGAGTTCCCGAGCTGGGTCGCGTCGGGGTTGACCTCAGCGATGCCGTCGAACGTGTACGTGCGGTTGGCAATGTTGTTGCCGGAACCGTCGTCAACGAAGATCATCTGGAAGGCGTAGGTCGCGTCCTGCCAGAAACCGAGGGCATCGTACGTGTCGCCGATGACGGCGCCACGGTCGTTGAAGCCGGTGTTGTAAACCTGAGCGCCGAGCTCACGCGAGAACTCGGAAGCCTCGACCCGGTTGTCCGTGTAGGCCAGGGTCGACGGCTGAATCGCAGACGCAGTGCCCGCGATGGACACGAGCGCAGCAGCAGTCACAGCAATCTTCATGGTGGTCCTTCCTCCTAAATCCGACTCTTCCATCTCACTCCCGGGCGGTCCTCTACGGGGACCACCCACATACGCAGAACGCGGCCAGACGCCAGAGCGCCGGACCCCGAACAAGCCTTGATATGAGAGCGATGTAAGGGGGGTTTGACGTGTTCCCCGACCGCTTCTCTCTCTCAACCGGCACACTGCGCCCTATCCCCGGCGCAGCAGGCCATCGTTCGAAGATGCCGCGATCCCCCGGCGATGTCAAGGACAAACTGCGGCCACCCCATCGTTTCCGGTCGGTCTGCGGCCTGGCGCGACCTCGCAGGGACCCAAACATACACCTTCCACGGTATGATACGCGTTTCCCCGAACGAAGACGGCGATATCGGGCATGCCTTGGACAGCGAGACATGTCCGTTTTCGGGCCTTCGAATCTTCGGATGACGATGCCGTACGCCGAACGAGGGGCCCGCGAGGTCAGTCGCCGTGACGCTGACGCAGACGCGTGCTCAAACGCAGCAGAAGTTGCATGCGCTCGAACTCGTCCAGCCAGTCGGCGAGCGTGCCACGAAGCTCGTCCTCGTCCAGCGGAGCCCCGGGGACGGGGCACGAGGCCCCCAGCTGCCGGGCGGCCATGGCCCGGTACCGCGTGAGCGTCCGGTCGCCGAAGACCCCGATGGGCTCAAAGTCCTCGGCCATGAAGACTGTCACCGGGACCCGCAGCCCGCCGCAGATCTGCACCTGCGACGCCAGCTCCGGATGGGCGTCCCGATCAACCAGTCGCAATTCCACGCGGTCCGACGTCTCGGCGATGCGCTGGAGCAGGGGGCACTGCTGGACGCAGTCGCCGCACCACACGCCGGAGGAGATCAGCACCTTCATGTCGCGCGGGAAGCCGGCCGCCAGGGCCCGCTGGGCGTCGGTCAGCACGCCGCGCTCGTAGACCTCGGCCCACGCCTCCTGCTGGGCGTCGGTTCCGGTGGCGACGTAGTCGTCGTACCTCGCCGCGGCTTCAAACGTCGTGGTCAGCAGCTCAGCGGTCAGCATCGAGTCCCTTCCTGTTCATCTATCGAACGTATTCCACCACCATCGTCACGACGGCCACCAGCAGCGCGATCGCGAGCACGATGAGCCATCGCTTTGCATTGCGGTTCACCAGCGTTCCCCATCATCGGCGGGCCCGCCGCCCCAGGGATCGGCGCTGACGCCGTTGACGGTCGTCCCGTTCTGAATGCCCACGCCGATGTTCCCGAGGAAGTCATGCGGGAAGGGCAGCGTCGGAGCGCTCAGCTCGGCGAGCGACGTCAGCTCCTTCTCGCTCAGCTCGACCTGCAGCGAACGGAGGTTGCCAGCGAGCTGCTCCATAGTGCGGGCGCCGATGATCGTTGACTGCACGCCCGACTGCTGACGCACCCATGCGAGGGCGACTTCCGGAACCGTGCATTCGTGTCTGCCGGCGATCGATGCCATCTCGTCCACGATGGCGAACGTGCGATCGTTGAGATACCTGGAATCCTGCTTGTAGCGACCACGGTCCGGCATGCTGTCGCGGGTGTACTTGCCGGTGAGGATGCCGCCCTTGAGGGGCGACCAGGGCGTGACGCCCATTCCCAGCTCCTTCGCCATCGGGATCAGCTCACCCTCGACGGTGCGCTCCAGCAGCGAGTACTCGATCTGCAGCGCGATCAAGGGCGACCAGCCGCGGAACTCCGCGATCATCTGCGCCTGTGCGCACTTCCACGCGGGCGTGTCGCTGAAGCCGATGTACCGCACCTTGCCGGAGTTCACGAGTGTGTCCAGGCCGCGCATCGTTTCATCGATGGGCGTGTGGGCGTCCCAGAAGTGGAGCCACAGCAGGTCGATGTAGTCCGTCTGCAGACGGCGCAATGACTGATCGACGGATTCCATCAGGGCCTTGCGGTGGGCCCCGCCGCCGTTGGGATCGCCGGGGTACATGTTGCCGAGCCACTTGGTCGCAATGACCACGCGGTCCCGCGCGGGAAACTTATTGCCCGGCCCGCCACCCTTGGCAGCGAAGTAGTCACCCATGATCTGCTCGGAGTGACCCTTGTTGTAGATGTTGGCCGTGTCGATGAAGTTGCCGCCGGCCTCGAGGTAGCGGTTCATCAGCTTGCCCGACTCTTCCGGGCCGACGCCGAAGCCCCATTCCTCGCCAAAGGTCATGGCCCCGAGACACAGCGGGCTCACCCGCAGACCGCTGCGGCCGAGGGTGACGTAGTGATCAAGTTGCGTGGGCATGGGGGGAGTCTCCTCTGCGGTGCGTGCTGATGGGCCGAACGCTAGGCGTACCGCCGGAAGACATCGAGGCACTGAGGCACAAAGGCACGAAGGCACAGAGGGGCAAGACCCAGCAAGCAGGTCTCACGACGCGCTCGCTGCCTTCTCACTCTGTGCCTTTGTGCCTCCGTGCCTCTGTGCCTTCCCGAAGCACTCCCTCGATGCGCACGAGCGTGTCCCGTATCTCGAGAAGGACATCGTCACCGCTGGCGTTGGGCTCTGCGATCGGCGTCGTCGCCCCGCCGCGCAGTGCCTCGCGCTGCTGCATCACGGCGTCGCGAAACTCGCGGGCATCGCGGATGCCGATCAGGTGCACCAGCGACTGCCCCGTGCCCGACTGTCCGGCGGTCTCCACCATCAGCCCTTCGACCTCGCACAGGCGCATGATCGGTCCCTGGCTCACGGCGAGATCCGTGATGCGATCGAGCGGGATGGTCTGCTCGACCCGGTTGAGCACGCCGCGCTTCACCACGAGTGCGCGATGGGTGAGCGTGCACGAAATGCGGCTGTAGTAGATGTTCATCACGATCGCGATGATCGGCAGAACGACGACCAGCAGCGGGATGAAGATCACCGTGCAGGTCAGGGCGATCGCGTTCTTGACAACGTGATACCGGGTCGCGTTCTCGAAGGATGCTTCTCGTAGAATGGTGTGCTGCGGCATCAAAGCAGGCTACCGCGCCGGGGGGTGCGATATGAAGTGGTGGAGTCCCAAGCTCATTGACGACCGCGAACGTGTGCACGTCATCGATCTCGAGTCGTGGGACGCTTCCGAACACGGCGACGCGCGAGAGCAACTGGCGATCGAGCACGTTCGGTCACGCTTCAGCTATCCCATGACTCGCCAGGCCATGTTGGTAGCCGTTCTCGGTGTTCTTGCCGGGATGGTCATCCTTGGGACCGTCGGTACCGCACTCAGTTGGCCACTGTGGTCTGTGCAGGCGGGCGGTCCGCTGGGCTTCTTTGGCGGGACGACTCTGGCGGCCGTCCTTGAGCGAAAGAAGTCTGCGCAGGCCACACGTCGGCAGATGCTCAGTTGCGGTCACTGCCCCGTGTGCGCGTTTCCAATCGCAACGCTCCCACCCGAAGCCGACGGCTGCATCGTGTGCCCGGAGTGCGGGGCGGCGTGGAGGCACGACACCGTCGAGCGGAGCTCGCCGCGTCACACGCTCCCGCCGTTCAGGAAGGGAGGCATTCGTCGGTATGTCCAAGGCCTGATCAAGCAGGATTGGATCGCAGATGATGCCGGACGGGAGGCACCTCTGCTGTATCTGACGCCGTGGCGTCGGGCGCGCACCGTCACGTCCGAGGATGTCCGGGGGCGCATGCGCGACGTGCACAAGGACGTCTTCGAGATTGCAATGATCATCCGCGTCGCGGTTTCGGGGGGATTCGTGATCGTCGCAGTCATGCTCTTCGCGGTCGGTATCCGCGGCAACACCGGCGGATTCCTGGCGGCGCTGCAGAGCTTGCTCGCCATCGCAGGGGGCCTGCTCATGATCGTCTTTGCCATCGCGTCCCTCTTCTATGGCACGCTTGGTATCGATCCGACGATCGCCCGTACCCACCTCCTCCGCCGCGGCGTCTGCCCGTGCTGCTCGGATGACCTCTGGAACGAAGATGTCGAACACGACGATGAAGGCCGCACCATCTGCCCAAGCTGCGGCTCGCGCTGGCGCGTTGAACCGAACCCGGCAGCCGCACCGACGATCTGAGCAGGAACGCAGTTCGTGCTGCCGATGCCGCCCCTCGACAGTGCGACGAACTTCACGCCCGTCATGCCTTGCCTCAGTCGTTTCATCACTCTTCCGGAGCAGTCGCTCCGTCGCTGACCTTCTCCTGCATCCGCCGCAGCGCATCAAACGCGTCCAGCGGCGACAGGCGTGTCAGATCCACACCCTTGAGCTCCTCGAGCACAGGGTGCGGCACGTACTCCGTGAACAGCGACATCTGCCCACTCGGTGCGCTCGGCTGCTGGGCCTGCGCGGGGATCGACCGTTCCGCCGCGTGTGACACTGTCAGCGACTGCAGCAGGTCGTTGGCCCGATCGATCACGCTCGTCGGCAGGCCTGCGAGCCGGGCGACGTGGATGCCGTAGCTGCCGCTGGCCCGCCCCGGTCGAATGTGATGCAGGAAGACGATTTCCTCACCCCATTCGCGCACCGCGACGTGCAGGTTCACCACCCGCCCCGGCAACCGCTCGGCCAGATCCGTCAACTCGTGATAGTGCGTCGCAAACAGCGTCCGAGGACCGGACGATCGCCGCGCGGCGTGGCCTTCGTCTGCCCCCTCTGTGCCTTCTTCTCCCCCTTCGTCGCTTCGTCGCTGTGTCGCTCCGTCGCTGAGAAACTCCGCCAACGCCCATGCCAGGGAGAGACCGTCCAGCGTCGATGTGCCGCGGCCGATCTCGTCGAGGATCACCAGTGATCGATCGGTCGCGTTGTGCAGGATGTTGGCGGTCTCGATCATTTCCACCATGAAGGTGGACTGCCCACGATGCAGCGCGTCATCGGCCCCGATGCGCGTGAAGATGCGATCGGTCAGGCCAATGGTCGCGGCTTCCGCCGGCACGAAGCTCCCCGTGTGCGCCAGCAGCGTGATCAGCGCCACCTGCCGGATGTACGTGCTCTTCCCCGCCATGTTGGGCCCGGTGATGAGCGCAAGCGACGCGCCTCCGTCATGGCCGTCGCTTCGCCCAGGCGGATTCCCACCCCCATCGTTGTTCTCAGCGCTTGGCTCCTGCTCTTCACCTTCGTGCCTCTGTGCCTCTGTGCCTCTGTGCCTTCCCAGACCACAGTCATTGGGAACAAACTCACCACCCAGAATCTCCTCCAGCACCGGGTGCCGCCCCTGCGTGATGTCGAGCGCCGGCTCGTCCGCGAGCATGGGGCGGACCCATTGCTTCATGGACGCACGGCGGGCGAAGCAGCCGAGTACGTCCAATTCCGCGACCGTCTCGGCGAAGCGTCCGGCCGGCCCGATGATCCCCGCGACCTCGTCGCACAGGGATGCGAACAGCTCCAGCTCGCGCTGCACCGCGATGTCCCCGGCGCTGAGCACCTTGTCCTCGTACTCCTTGAGTTCGGGCGTGATGTAGCGCTCGGCGTTCTTCAGGGTCTGCTTACGCGTGAACTGTGCGGGCGCTCGCCGCGCCTGTGCCGCGGGCAGTTCGATGTAGTAGCCGAAGACCTTGTTGAAGCCGACCTTGAGGCTGGGCAGGTCGTGCTCTTCGATCAGGGAAGCCTGATACTCCGCCAGCCACGCATGGCTGTCGCGCTGCAGGCCTCGCGCCTCGTCAAGGGCCGCGTCCATACCGTCGCGGATCAGTCCGCCTTCACGGAGATGGGCGGGTGGCGACTCCACGCACAGCGCTTCGATGCGCTGGGCGACGGGTTCGAGTTTGGTCCGCACGTCTTCGAGCGATGCGCGATGCGTCTCGAATGCCGGCGCGTTCTGCAGTGCCGACGTGATCGCATCGATTCGCCCGAGCGAGCGTCCCAGCGCCACCACATCTCGCGGCGTGGCTCTGCCGAGCCCCACCCGCGCGACGATGCGGGCGACGTCCTGCACGCCGTCGATCGCCTCGGCCAGCGCGCGCCCGGAGCGCGTGTCCTCCACGAGTGTCGCCACAGCGCTCTGGCGGGCTTCGATAAGGGCTCGATCCGCCAGCGGGCGGCACAGCCACTCGCGCAGCAGGCGCTTGCCCATGGCGGTGCGACAGGCGCAGGTGCTCTGCGACAGCACACCCAGCAGCGAGCCATCGACCTGCTCGGTGCGCACGGTCTGCTCGACCTCCAGGGCACGGAGGCTTACGGCGTCGATCTTCAGGAAGTGGGCGTGGCTCTCGCGTCGCGGCGGCGCGAGATGCGCGAGGGAACGCTTGCGGATGGTCATCGCGGCGGCAGAGCCGCTGCTGGCGCCTTCGCTGGTCGGCAGGTCGGATGCATCGAGGGCCTGCGTCTCGCGCATGTAGCGCACGATCGCGCCGGCGGCGGCGATGGCGGGGTCGTCGTCTGAAAGGCCGAAGCCAGCGAGCGTGGTGACACCGTATTGCTCGAGCAACGATTCGAGCGCGTCGGACGCGCGGAAGTGCCAGCCCGGCCGCGGCGTGCCCGACAAACCGAGTGGCTCGAGCACGCGAGCGACGCGCGGCGGCGCATCCATGCCTGCTTCGGCGTACAGGAGTTCAGCGGGACGACGGCGGGCCAGCTCGTCGGCAAGTTCGTCGGCGCGGCAGTCGAGGATGGTGAAGGCGCCGGTGGACAGCTCGGCGATCGCGACGCCAACGCGCGCGTCGGGTGCCTCGCCCGCCTCCAGGAAGCAGACCGCGGCCAGCGTGTTCGCCGCGTCGTCGGAGAGGAGCGAGTCCTCGACGAGCGTGCCGGGAGTAACGACCCGCGTCACCGCACGGGCGACGACGCCCTTGGCTTCCTTCGGGTCCTGCACCTGGTCGCACACGGCGACGCGAAACCCCGCCTCGATCATTCGGCGGAGGTACGTGTCGAGTTGGTGGTAGGGGACCCCGGCCATCGGGATGCCCTCGCTGCGCTGCGTGAGCGTCAGCCCGAGGGCTTTGTGGGCCGTGACGGCGTCGTCATCGAACATCTCGTAGAAGTCGCCCATCCGGAAGAACAGGACGCAGTCCGGATGGCGCTCCTTGAACGACGCGTACTGACGCATCGCCGGCGTGTCGCGGCGGGAACCCATGGGCAGCAGTCTACGTTGATGCCCGTGCCGTGCGATCACCGGGGCAGGCGGGGGATCAAAGCGCATGAAAACGGGGCGCGCTGGTGCGCGCCCCGTCGGGACCATCCATCGGGTCTGCGTGCCGCGTCAGCGGCGGCGGCGCAGGAGGCAGCCGCCGGCGATCGCCAGCAGGCCGGCCGCGCCCGGTGCGGGAATCTGGAACTCATAGATGCTGCCCACACCCAGTCCGAGATTGACCTCCGTCGCGTAGAGGCTGAACGTGCCGTCGCCGGCGCTGGAGAGACCGAAATCGATGTCGCGCACGCCGTCCACGAAGCCGGTGGCGAAGAGGCTTCCGGCGCTGCCGTCGGCCTTGATCCGGAAGATGTCGGTGCCGCCGCCGGTGGCGAAGGCGACGAAGATGTCGCCCGTGGCGGGATCGACGGTGCCGCGGCTGCCGAAGAAGCCGGTGTCCACGAAGCCGGGGATCGTCGTGAGATCGAAGAGCGGGAAGACGGTGCCGGCACCGCCGGTGACGTTGTAGAGCTTGCGCGTGAGGTCACCGATCACGATGGTGCGCCCGTCGAGCGTGATCACGTGATCATCCGCGCCACCCTCGTAGCCCAGCGGCAGCGGGTCGCTGTTGACGGCGGGACCCGTGGCCACGGCTCCGGCGGGGATCCCCACGTGGTGCCCGACGCCGACATCACTTGTCACCGTCGCCGCGACGCCGCCGGGGCCGAAGGTCAGGCCGGAGGTGGCCCAGGTTGGGAAGCCAGCCCCTCCCGCGTACGTCGTGGCGCCAGCTGCGCCGGGCGTGAACTGGTAGATCCCGCCCGGGCCGGGCAGCGGCCCACCCGGCGCGGCATTACCGACGAAGTCGTACGTCGAGGTGAGCGGGTTGAAGGTGAGGTCGTTGGCCCGCGTGACCTGGCTCACGGGAACACCGGGGTTGTCGATGACCGCGGTGCCGAGTCCGGTCGATGCGAACAGGGCCGTGATGCCCGACGCGCCTCCCGGCGGCACGTCGTGCCCGAGCACGTACACCGTGCCTCCCAAGGGGTCCACCTCCAGACCGCTCAGGAAGAGCCCGCTGGCACCCGGGTCGAGCGCGCCGCTGGTGTCGAACACCGTCGGCGTCCACGCCGGGTCGAGTGAGACTGGAATGGCAAGGACACTCGCTGCGCACCCACCGAGTGCTGTGAGCGCGACGACTCCGCGCGCACCGTCTCCCCGGAGCGTTCGGAACAACATGTTTTCTTCCTCCTGTCTGCTCGGCCTGCGCCGCATCCGTGCAGATGCACGCGCCTCCTGGCGCAGTTGGGCAGTGCTCCCATGCCAAGCTCTGCTCACAGGGTTTGGAGGCCCGTAACTCAACCAATGAAACGCAACGGCAGCGGCGGCAAGTCCCACTTCATCGAATGCGCGCAGACTGGGACAATGCCCAGGCGCAGGGATTGCGGCAGGCGTCCCTCGGGTGCAACAGGGGCGGATCGCCAGAGTTCGCAGGACACGTCGATGCGTCCGGGTGTCCTTGGACGGGAATCATGCCCAAGGCACCAATGAAGATCCGATGCTCGCCGGATCACGTACCGGGAGATTCGGCGCTCGTTGGTACCGCGAAAATCTCCTGCAACCGAACAACAGCCACCCAAATTCGAATCAGGCCGAGGCCGTGCTCACACCATCTGCCCGGGGAAGGGTGGGATCTTAGATTCTTGCTGAGTGGTGAGATCCGCGAGCGTGATCGTGAGTGCCCTGAGCAGAGACTCACGTAGCACGTAAACTTCGACAGATCGCCGAGATCTGATCAAGAGAGGCCAAGCGCGTGAGCCTGTTGGTAGTTGCTGCGAACTCGACGCCCGAGGTCCCGGTTGGTTGGAGCTTCTGGGATGTCGTCAGTCTCAGCCTCCACGTCGCACTGTGGACGAGTCTCGTCGTGATTTACACTCGGCGACGTCAGACGCGACGAAGGTTCGCTCGCAGCGCGTATCGATGGGCAATACGCGTTGGAAAATCGAACGCCCAAGCACGGCTGCTTTCTTCATCCGCCGAGGCGGCATCGGGTGTCGCTCACCTCATCTACGGGAAGAGCCTGCTTCGAATCGTCGGCGCGAGCGTCGTTCTGAGCGTTCTATACACGGGGACCGTGCTCTATATCGGTGTCTCTCACTTCATCGTGACGCCTGAGTTGCGAGCGACTTTCGAGGAGGTTCAGGACGACGCCTCTCCAGTTCTTGCGTCAGTATCGGAGACTATGCTCGAAGAAGCATTCGCGAGGATCGGCACCGGCAGGTTCACCACGCCTACCCGATTCAGTGGTTCAACTGAGATCACGGAGTACATGCATGGCGATGATGAGCTGGCACAGCCTGGAGTGACGTGGGGTGAAATACGTGCTGCGAAGAAGAGCTTCAACGTCGATCTCCAAGAAACACTCTCGCAGCATCCAGACGGCGTCATGCTCGCGCTACTGGTGAATCTCGATGGCACCAGGTATGGGCCACCTGCATGGCGGCAGACTGTGCCTTCGATCATCTTTCTGAATTTGGTTTTCGACGTTGCCTGCGCCATCGTGCTACTGGCCACAGTGCGCCACCTTGAGGCCAAAGCCACTCCGGTTCGAGTTCGGAAACCTAGCGCGCATGACATATCTGCACTCCACCGTAGTTGGCACCGTCTGCTATGGCTGCTGCTCGGGGTATTCACGGTCGCCTTCTTGCTAGTGCTACTTCCATACCGCCATGTGATGCTCGGCAACGTCTTTGCATTCGGACCGCTGACCGCGTTTCTCTGGTCCGGGGCGGCGTTTGTGATCCTCAGCCTGATCATCTCCGCTTTTCATGCGAGCGACGCGGTCGGAGAAGAGAAGGGCTCGTGGGCGTTTGCTGTGCTTGGGACACCTGCACTCATCTGCGCAGGCTGGGCTGTTTGGAACGCACTGCGCGTCTTGTGGGCCATTCTGGTCGGCATCGTCAGCGTGATCATGAACCCGGCCTCCCTCTTGACGCCTATCGGAGACTACGGTTTCGTCCCGATCATGCTCGCCGCGAGCTGCTTTATTCCTCTTGTCGTGTTCGTCTCAGTGTCATTGGTCACCCTCGTGATCTATCACATTGGAACGGGAGTTCAGCGCGCCGTGTACTGGATCGCTCGCATCGCGCTCAGCTCGGGTACCCCCATCGTTCTGTTCGTCCTCATGCTCTTGAAGGACGCGAGCGACGCGAGCGAGCTGATCGAGAGCCTTCTCTTTGGCGGGCCGGGCTGACCGAGACACGATTGCGTGAGTTCCACAGATCCGGAAGCCCAACGCAAACAGCCCCCCAAGTGCTCTCAGAGGGCTGTCTTCACGTGCCGTCGCCCGTGCGGGCATTGATGCAGTGGAGCAGAT
The DNA here is from genome assembly GCA_039818905.1 of Planctomycetota bacterium. Classification (GTDB taxonomy): domain Bacteria; phylum Planctomycetota; class Phycisphaerae; order Phycisphaerales; family UBA1924; genus JBCBTA01. The sequence goes on along the minus strand of JBCBTA010000040.1, from coordinate 2,770 downwards.
GAGACTCGAACTCACAACCTCCTCGATGCGACCGAGGCGCTCTCCCAATTGAGCTACTGCCCCATGAGATGCCGGCGGTTTGGGGTCCTCCGCCGGGAAGCGAGACTATACCTGTCCCTCCGGGGCGGTCAATCGCGGCGTGTGCCGCGGTCGAGACTCCGATCGAGATATAGTCGGCCCTTTGCACGATTCCTCGGGAGCAGCACCACCGATGCACGCGTCGGAACAGGACGCACGCCAGAAGTCACAGGGATTGCGCCGGGCCCTCCAGGTCTTCGCGATCGTCTGTTTCATGCTGGCCGCGGTCATCCTGCTGGTTGGGCAGCGGACGCCGGGACGTCTCGACGGCCCACCGCGGGTGGTCGTCTCCATCCCGCCGCTGCTGTGGCCGGTGCAGGCGCTGGCGGATCCCGATGCCGATATCACGCTGCTGGTGCCCCCCGGCGTCTCCGCCCACCACGCCCAGCTCTCTCCCGAGCACGTCACCGCCCTCGGGCAGGCCGACCTCGTCGTGCTGACCGGCCTTGATCTCGAGCCGCAGATCCGGCGCATTATGACCCAGCGTCCGGCGGCGTGGCGCGACGTCGTGCACTTGCCGGAGATGGACGCCGAGCGGTTCGATCCGCACGCATGGCTCGACGCCGACGTCATGCGCGAGTTCGTCGATCTGCTGATCGCGCAGGACGGGGACTGGCTGCGCGATGACGCGCTCGAGGTTGCCGAGGAATTGCGCGCAACGATCAATGATGTAGACGCCGCCTATCGCGACGCCTTCGAGCAGCTCGAGATGCGGCGCATCGTCACCGACCATCACGCGTATCACGCGCTCGAGCGGCGGTATGGCCTGGAGGTCGTGGCGGTCTTTCGTCCGACCAATCTGGAACCAACCGCCGGCGACATCGCCGCGGTGCGCGCCGCCATCGAGGCCAAGGGTGTGCAGGCGATCTATATCGAGCCCCAGTTCGACGGCCGCGCTGCCCGCATCTTCGCAGAGTCGCTCGACATGCGCATCGGGACGCTCGATCCTCTCGGCGATGGAGATTGGCCGGGCATGATGCGGGCCAACCTGCAGGCACTTGTCGATGGGCTCGGTGGATGACCACGGATGCCCCGGCCATCCTGCTCGAAGACGTGACCTTCGCGTATCCCGGCGGCCCACCTGCGGTGGAATCCATCAGCCTTCGTGTCGCGACGGGCGAGGCGCTGGCACTGGTTGGGCCCAACGGCGCAGGCAAGACCACGCTGCTGCGTCTGATTCTCGGCCAGCTCACGCCGCAGCTCGGTCGCGTGCAGGTCTGCGGCATGAGCGGCAGCGCAGCCCGTCGTGCCGGCGCGATCGGGTACGTGCCGCAACGCTCGGAGGCGGAACTGTCGTTCCCGCTGAGCACACGGCAACTCGTCGCCCTCGGGCCGGGTGTGCGGGTTAGCGGGTGGCGGGCACTGCCCGCCCAGGTGCGCCGCAGCGTGGATGAGGCCCTGCGTTTCACGGGAGCCGATGCGTTCGAGGAGCAGCCTGTCGGCAGTCTCTCGGGTGGTCAGCTGCAGCGGGCGCTCATCGCTCGGGCGATCGCGTCGGAGCCGCGCATGCTTGTGCTCGATGAGCCGACCGTGGGCATCGATGCGGCTGGGCAGCAGCGATTCAGTGATCTGCTCGGGCGTCTGAAGTCCGACCTTGGTCTGACCGTTCTGCTCGTCACACACGACCTGCGGGCCGTTGCATCGGGTGGCACTGCCTGCGATCGCATCGCATGCCTGCGCAAACGGCTGCATTACCACGATGCGCCGGGTGGTATCACACCGGCCGTGCTTGCGGAGGTGTTTCAGCACGACCTCGCGCCGATCTTTGGCGATGTCCACGTCGATGCCCATCGGGCGGCGGACTGTCCGGATCCCGATGCCCATGCACACCGGTGCACCGATTGCGAGGGTGACTGATCGTGCGCACGATCGACTATCTCTCACAGGGACAGTTCGACGCGGCCCTGCTCGCCGCGGTGGCGATCGCGGTCGTGTGCGGCGTGCTTTCGCCCATCGTGGTCCTGAAGCGCCTTGCCTTCGTCGGACAGGGCATCAGCCATGCTGCCTTCGGCGGCGTCGGGCTGGCAGCGATGCTGGGACTCGGTGCCGCGTCGATGAGCGCGCCTGCGGGACTCGGGATCATCCTTGGCTTCTGCGTCTGCGCGGGAGTCGGGATCGCGCTGCTTGGTGAGCGTGGCGCGGGCCTTCGCCTGGACACCGCCATCGGCATCTTCCTCGTGGCCTCGATGGCCCTCGGCGCTCTGCTGCTTGATGTCGCCGTCCGCGGCGGGCGCGTACAGGGGGCCGTTCCCGAGGTGGAGAGTGTGCTGTTCGGCTCGATCGTTGCGGTGGGCATCTGGGATGCGCGGCTGGCATGGCTCGTTTGCTTCGGCGCGATCGCGGTGCTGTGGTGGTCGCGCCGGCGCGTGCTCTTCTGGGCCTTCGATGAGCGCAGCGCGGTGGCATTCGGGGTCGATGCACGCCGAACCGCAGTGTTCATGATGATCGTGCTCGGCGTGGTCATCGTCGTCGGCATGCGCCTCGCAGGCGTGGTGCTTGCAACGGCACTGCTCGTGCTTCCGGGCGCGACGGCCCTGCGCCTGACCTCGCGCCTGGGTCCCGCCTTCGCGCTGTCGGTGATCGCGGCGCTGCTGGGCGTCCTTGCCGGGATGGTCCTGACGTTCGAGACCAACTGGCCCCCGGGGCCCTGCATCGTGGTGGTGCAGCTGGTGCTGCTGATTGTCGCGGCGTG
>JBCBTA010000039.1:0-14047 GCA_039818905.1 Planctomycetota bacterium | reverse complement strand
TCCAGATCACCGAAGCACGGGTTGTTCATCCGGAAGAACGAACCGCCGATCGCCCACACCTGGTCATCGGTCAGGGCATAATTCCAGACTCGGAGCCGGCCCATCTGGCCGTCGAGGCTCTCGGTGCCGGTCCCCTGGACCTGCCCACCGATGAACACGTCGCTGGCGGTGACGACGGCCCCCATCACTGTTGCATCAGCCGAGGAGATGCGCTTTCCGTCGAAGTACCAGCGGGCGCCGTCCATCTCGGAGCGATCGCAGACGAAGGTGATGTGGTGCCACTCGTTGTCGCTCGAGCCGAAGCCGACGCTCGGGCTGTCGAAGTCGGTTGCCACGCCGCCACTGCGGCCGCGGAATCGCAGGATGCTCCCCGTCGCGAGACGCAGGTCCCAGCCATCTCCCGTTTCGCGCCCATCGAGTACGTAGTCCACGTCACCCGTGTCGGTCTGCAGACGGCGAAGTGAGAAGGAGATGGAAAAGTCGCTCAGACCGAACTGCGTGAAGTCCGCATTCGGCACCGAGTAGACACCGCCTCCACCGGAGGAGTTGCCCATGCGATACGCCATGCCCTCGGCGAAGGGAACGCCCTGATCGGGGCGACGGAATCCCACGTTTGAACCCGGGCTCGCGTCAGCGCCGCCGGCACAGTCGATGCCGTTGCCCTCGAAGTTGTACTCGTGGATCACGCGGGGACTCGGCGCGGTGATGATGCGCATCTGATCGACCAGGTTTCCTGCCGACAGGTTGACGGTCACCGACAGACGATCGGAAGCGATGTCGAATGCGTCATCATTCTCGACTTCGGTTTGGCGTCCCGACTCGCTCGGATAGGTCGTCGTGGGCGAACCGAGGGTGGCATCGGTCGCGTTCAGGCAGGCCGAGGTGTAGCAGATGCCGAGGATCTCGGTGTTGAACTCGATGACTGCCGTGACGATCTCATCGTCGTTGTCATTCGGATCAAAGTGCACGAGCCACGATGCGACATGCGTGGACGCCGGCACGATACCGGGCACGGCATCACCGGCGCTATCGACGAGGCCGGTGTCGATGTGATCCACAGAGAGATCGGACGCCAGCAGCCGTGTGGACTCGAGGAAGATCATCACGTCGCTGCTGTTCTCGACAATGCCCTCGGTCACGTCGGCGGGTGGGTTGTCCCTGATGTTCGTGTTGGCCGAGGTTGAGTAGACATCGGCGGCGGCCGCCGCGGCGAGCATGAGCAGGCAGGCGGTGGAGCCGGTGGCGCGGACGGTGCGGTGCAGGTTCATCGTGTCGGTCTCTTTCACATGTCGTCGAGGTGCTCCCGAGTCGGTCTCGACCCGGTTCCAGCCGCACTGGGCAAGCGCCCTCCACCAGTGACCACGCTGTTGGCTGCCCGACCCCGCAGCGTTTGGAGAAGATTTCCTGCGAAAGTGCAGTCACAAGCAGGTAGATTCCGGAGATGGACTCCTCCACGCCGTCTCCCGGAGAGGCATTCGACGCTGTCTACGCCGAGCTGCGCCGGCTCGCGGCGGCGTGGTGGCGGGCCCGCGCTGGTCCCCAGACGCTGCAGCCGACCGCGCTGGTGCATGAGGCGTATCTCAAGCTGGCGGGCAGCCCTGGGGCGAACTGGAGAGACGAGGAGCATTTCCGGGCGCTCGCCGCACGTGCGATGCGGCAGGCGCTGGTGAGCTACGCCCGATCGAAATCGGCGGAGAAGCGCGGCGGCGGCGACTGGGATCGCATCACGCTGTCGGGCATCGGCACCGATCCCGGCGTGCGCGACTTCGACGTGCTCGCGCTCAATGAGCTGCTCGACACCCTGGAGACGCTCAACGAACGGCACGCGCGCGTCGTCGAGCTGCGCTTCTTCGCCGGGCTGACCGAGCCCGAGATCGCGCGCGTGCTGGGCGTGTCCGAACGCACGGTCCAGTCCGACTGGCGTGCCGCACGCGCGTGGCTTCATCATCGCCTCTCCGAGAGCAGCAATGACGAGTCCTGAGCAGTATCAGAAGGCGGTCGAACTCTTCGAGCAGTGCCTTGCGATGCCGCCCGAGGATCGGCCCGCGGCACTCGACGCCGCATGCGCAGGCGACGATGCTCTCCGCCGCGACGTCGAGGGCATGCTGGCCTTTGCTCAGGCGGACGACACGCTGGATGTTCCCTCGTCGCGGAGCGTCCTGGACGCGGCGATCGCCGATGCCCGCGACGACGACGGCATGCCCGAGGTGGTGGGCGAGTACACGGTGCTTCGCGAACTCGGGCGCGGCGGCATGGGTGTGGTCTACGAGGCCCAGCAGGCGGAGCCGCGCCGGTCCGTGGCGCTGAAGGTGCTGCCGGAGCTTGGCGCTGCCCGCCTCGGCATGCGACTGCGCCAGGAAGCCCACGTGCTTGGACAGCTCAGTCACCCCGGCATCGCGCGGATCTATGACGCCGGGTCAGCGACCGTTCATGGTCGGTCCATGCCGTACATCGCGATGGAGCTGATCGACGGCGGAACGCTGGATGCGTACGCGGACGAACATGCGTTGTCTGTACTGCAACGACTCGAACTGATCGCCCGTGTCGCCGACGCCGTGCAGGCAGCCCATACGCGCGGCATCATTCATCGGGATCTCAAGCCGCACAATGTGCTCGTCGCAGGACAGGCCGGCGACATCGGACAGCCGAAGATCCTGGACTTCGGCGTGGCTCGGCTGACGAATGCGGATCTCCTGGTGACATCGGTCAGGACGGAGACGAGCCAGCTCGTCGGCACGCTGCAGTACATGAGCCCCGAGCAGCTTGCCGGTGACTCGCGGCACGTTGACGCGCGATCCGACGTCTATGCGCTTGGTGTGATCGCATGCGAGCTGCTGACCGGGACGCGCCCGTTCGAGCTGGAGGGGCTCTCGTTGCTGGAGGCGATTTCCCGGCTGCGCGACAGTCAGCCAAAGCGGATCGCGTCGATCGATCGCAGTCTCTCCGGCGACGTTGCGCTGATCATCGAGACGGCCATGGCCCACGCGCCAGACCGGCGGTATGCGACCGCGGCGGAGTTCGCCGCGGAGATTCGTCGCTTCCTGCGCAATGAGCCGATCTTTGCCCGGCCGCCCAGCGCAACGTACAAGCTCGGCCGTTTCGTGGCGCGGAACAGGACGCTCGTGACTGCAGCGGGTGTGGCGCTGACGCTGCTGATCGCCGGTCTGATCGGGACGACCTACGGCCTGTTCGAGGCCCGGCGTTCCGAGGCGCTGGCCCGCGAAGCGGAGGCAGACGCCGAGACGAATGCGCAGACAGCCGAACGCGAGGCGGCCAAGGCCACGGCGATCAACGACTTCCTGTTGCAGGATCTGCTCGAGGGCATCGATCCCGCGCGCAACGAGGACAGGGACATCACGATGCGCGCAGTGCTGGAACGTGCGGCGGAGCGCATCGAAGGTCGCTTCGACGACCAGCCTGACGTGGAGGTCGGTGTTCGCCTCACGCTCGGCAACATGCTCGAAGCGCTCGGGCAGCATTCCTCGGCGGAAGTGCAGTACCGCGCGGTGCTCGCGCTGCAAGAAGCCCGCCTCGGTCCGGAGGCTGATGACACCATGCTCGCGCTAAACGTCCTGGCAACCTGCCTGATGTTCCAGGCGAACTTCGAAGAGGCGATGCCACTGCTGCTCCGGCAGGTCGAGGTCCTCAGCGCGACGGAGACGCAGGAGGGCATCACGCTGCGCCTGCAGGCGCTGGGCAACCTCGGCACCGCGTATCTCCAGACCGGACGGTACGACGAGGCAGCCCCGATACTGGAACAGACGCTGGAGCAGAAGCGGGCCGTGCTGGGCGATCGCGACCTCAGCACGCTGACATCGGTCCTGAACCTCGGCGGGCTGTACGTCGCGCTCGGGCGATACGACCGAGGTGTCGAACTGTCCCGGGAGGCGTACGAGGGGCGCATCGAGGCGCTCGGGGCGTACGACGTCCGGACGATGCGCGCCCTGCGCAACTACACGTGGGCTCTGTCCACGGCCTCCCGCGCGGACGAGGCGAAGGACATCATCGGGCTGGGCCTTGCGGGGGCCGAGCAGCGACTCGGGCCGGATCACCCGACAACGGTGTCGCTGCGCACGCAGCTCGCAGGTGTCCATCGCGAGCTCGAGGAGTATGAGCAGGCCGAGGCGCACTACCGCGAGATCCACCAGCACTACCTGCAGACCAACGGCGAAGCCCACTACATGACGTTGGGCGCCGCCTACGACCTCGGGACGACGCTCCACTACATGGATCGCCACGACGAGGCGCTGGTGCTGCTCAAGCAACAGGTGGCGCTCGAAGGGGGTGTCCGCGCCGGACACTCTCACTACGGGCTGACGTTGGCGCTCTACGGCATCTGCCTCTCCAAGACCGGCCAGTTCGAGGAGGCCGAACGGGCCCTGCTGGATGCGGTCGAGCTCCTGGAATCCACACTCGGACCCGGGCACCGCAGCACGCGCACAGCCATCGCGCAGCTGGTGCAGCACTACGACGACTGCCACGCAGCGGAGCCGGAGCGCGGCTGCGATGCCAAGGCGGAGGCGTGGCGACCGCGAATCAACCCACGGCAGGAGCCGGAGGCGAACGCCAGCACCTGATCGTGCCGCGGGTGGCCAGGAGCGACGTTCGCCCGTTGTTCGTAAGGGATTGGGCAGAAGGCGCCGAAGGGTATACTGTTCATCAGCCGATTCCCGGCACGCTCGTCGGCGTGGCGGCTGTTCTGCAGGCTTCAACCGAAGGAGATTCGCCGATGTCTGATCAGGAGAAGGGCAAGGGCGTCCTGCACTCGGCCGTCATCGACTCGGCGGAAGCGCGTGCCGCGCAGGCGGCGGCGGACCGCTCCGAGGGACTTCCGCCCGATCAGATCGACATCGACGCGATGAAGGTCACGCAGAACTGGGATCGGTACACGCCGGAGAACCACGCCGTCTGGGGTGAGATCTTTCGTCTGCGGATGGAGCAGCTCGCGGACTACGGCTCGAATGTCTTTCTCGGTGGTGCGCAGCAGATCAACCTGCGTCACGATCAGGTGCCCGAACTACGTGATGTGAATGCGCGGCTGAACGAAATCACAGGCTGGTCGAGCCACGGCGTGCCGGGGTACCTGCCCGCCAAGAGCTTCTTCGCCTTCCTGGCCCAGCGCCAGTTCCCGACGACCATCACCGTGCGCCCCAAGGAGCAAATGGACTACCTGCCCGAGCCGGACATCATTCATGACGTCTTCGGGCACGTGCCGCTGCACGCCGACCCCATCTTCGCCGACTTCCTGCAGACCTACGGCAAGGCGGCTCTGTGGACGAACAACACGCATCACACCGAGCGTCTGGCCCGTCTGTTCTGGTTCACCGTCGAGTTCGGGCTGATCCATGAGGAAGGCAAGCTGAAGCTGTACGGCAGCGGGCTGATCTCCTCCGAGGGTGAAGGGCACCATGCCCTGGAGAGCCCGAAGGTCGATCGTCGCGCCTTCGACCTGGACACGGTGTGCGACACGTCCTTCGAGATCGATCACTATCAGCCGATCCTGTACGTGCTGGACTCCTTCGAGCAGCTGCGCGATGCCATGCAGACGTACGCCGAACGCGTGCTGGAGGAAGCCGGGAAGACGCAGGAGCTTGAAGGCGTCGGGGCCTGATCATCACAGTTGAGACTGGGTCTCAACTTCTGTACCCTCCGTCGATGCACCAACATCGCCATACCACTCGTCCCCAGCGGGGATTCACGCTGGTCGAGTTGCTCGTCGTCATCGCCGTGATTGCGCTGCTGGTCGGCGTTCTGCTGCCGGCGCTTGGTGCCGCGCGGAAGGCGGGGCGGCTGGCGGGGAACCTCAACAACCTGCGATCGCTCGCGCAGGGTGCGCAGATGTACGCAGGAGAACACGAGATCTTCTTCGCGCATCGCATGCCGCGGGAGTATCCGCCGCACAAGCCGACGCAGCGTTCGCGTGCGCGGTGGCACTGGCCTGTCGGTGACTATGTGGGCGCGCCCTTCTCGCCTCGGGACGAGGAGGAGTGGACGATCCTGCGGACGACCAACGACTTCGATCGGATCGACAACGAAGTGTTTCTCGATCCGTCGCAGACGCTGGAGGACTTTCGCAGTCTTCAGACGGGCAACGTGCAGGTGCTGCGCTGCGGTTCCTACGGCTACAACTACCAGTATCTCGGCAGCACGCGTTCTGCGATCGCACCGGAGGGTGCGCACGCGCGATTCCCGGTGCGGAGTGTCAGCATTCGTGCGCCGTCGCGGACGATCGTTTTCGCCGACAGTGCAGGGAGCCAGGATGTGCGCACGACGGAGGGCTTTCGTGAGCACGCGTATACGCTCGACCCGCCGCGCAAGGACCCGGAGATCACCAATTCGCTGGAGTGGGGTCATGACCGGGGCGTGGTGCCCGCGTCCAACCGCAACGGCAAGGTGACGACCGCGATGCTCGATGGTTCGGCGAGCGGGCGCACGCTCGAAGAGCTTGGCTACGTGGTGACCGATGCGGGCGAAGGACTGGTCGAGCAGGACGCAGGCAACAACTCACTCTGGACCGGCCGCGGGTACGATGCGACGCTCGACGACGACGAGTAGCTCGATGCCCCCCACCATCTCGCACATCGAGGAGACGTGTCTGTACTGCCGCGATCTCGTGGCGGCGCGGGCGTTCTACGAAGGCGTGCTGGGCTTCCGCACGATCAGTTCCTTCGAGCCGACGGCGATCGTGTTTCGGGTTGACAACCGAAGCGTGCTGATCGTGTTCCATCCGGACGAGTCGTCGAAGCCCGAGCGGGACGTTCCGTCGCACGGGGCGCTGACCGGCGAGGGGCATGTCGCGTTCCGGGTGGAGGATCTGCATGCGTGGCGGGACCACCTGGTGGCGTCGGGCGTTGCGATCGAGCAGGAAGTCACGTGGGGGACGGGCTCAACGTCGATCTACGTGCGTGATCCGGGCAACAACTCGGTGGAACTGCTCGATGGGCCGCTGTGGCCGGCGTAGTCGCTATCCTGCCGGGCGATGAACACGCAGCACGAATCCGATGAGTCACCAGCCCCCAAAGGCAAGGGCCTGTCGTGGTGGCAGATCCTGCTGGCGAGCGCCGCGGTGCTTGCGATGGCGGCGGGCATCGCCCTGCCAATGGTGCTCGGTGGCGAGACGGTGCCGGAAGCGACGGCGACCGCAACGGGTGACGTCGATGCGTCGGCGTTTGCCTCCGGGTTTGCGCCGTCGGAGTCGGGCGACACTGCGGCTGTCGAACCCGAGGAGCAGGCGGACCGCATCTCGCCGGTCGCCTTTCGCATGGGCTTCAGCTTCTTCGTCGGGTTCGCGATCGGCTTTGCGCTTCGGGCGTTCGTGCGGTTGTCGCTGATCGGCATCGGGCTGTTCGCGCTGCTGCTGTTCGGCATGCAGTACGCAGGCTTCGTCGACATCAACTGGGGTGCCATCGGCGACCGGTATGAATCGGGGTCGGAGTGGTTCAGCGCCCAGTTCAAGAGCTTCAGTACGTTCGCCTCGGGAGAGCTCCCGTCGGCGGCGCTGGCGATGGGTGGGCTCGCCGTCGGATTGAAACGCAAGTAGCAGGAGACGAGCGATGGCAGAGGCAATTCCCAGCGGCATGGAGAAGCTGATCGCACACCTGACCGTCAAGGGTGCGTCGGATGCGATCGAGTTCTACAAGAAGGCGTTTGGCGCGGTGGAGCTATCGCGCATGCCCGCACCGGACGGTCAGCGGATCATGCATGCGATGCTGCAGATCGGGCCGTCGATCGTGATGATCAACGACGATTTTCCGGAGTACTGCGGCGGGAAGGAGCGGAGCGCCGAGGCGCTCGGGGGCAGTCCTGTCACGCTGACGATGTACGTCGAGGATGCCCACGCAGCGATGCAGACGGCGGCGGACGCCGGTGCGACGATCACGATGCCCGCGGAGGAGCAGTTCTGGGGTGATGTCTATGGCCTGCTCGTCGATCCCTTCGGGCACCAGTGGGCTCTGGCGACGCATGTCCGTGACATGACGCCGGCGGAGATTGCCGAGGCGGGCGCAAAGGCGTTCTCGTGAGCCGAGACATCGTCCATGGGTGACGACGCGAAGATCGCCGTCCTGTTCGTGTGCATGGGAAACATCTGCCGCTCGCCACTGGCCGAGGGGATGTTCGAGCATCTTGCGCGCGAGCGCGGCGTGCTCGATCGTTTTCGCATCGACTCGTGTGGCACGGGCGGCTGGCATACCGGCGAACGGGCCGATCGCCGTATGCGCGCGACCGCCGAGCAGCGCGGCGTGGAACTGACAAGCCGCGCACGGCAGATCGATCCTGCATATGACTTTCCGAACGGGAACGGCGACGGCTTTGCGCACATTCTCGTGATGGATCGACAGAACCACATCGAGGTGCTCGAACTGGGTGCACCGCCCGAGCGTGTGGCCCTGCTCCGGAGCTTCGATCCGACGGCGGGCGAGACCGCCGAGGTGCCCGATCCGTACTACGGCGGACAGCGCGGTTTCGATGATGTCTACGACATGGTGGAGCGCGCCTGCACCGGTCTGCTCGACGCGCTGCTCGACACATAGACTCCACGCCCAGAAGTGGGCGGAGCACAGGGCGAATCACGCGTTAACGCAGTGAAAATAGGGTGTTTCGGCGAATATTGCGCGATTCTCGGATTGGTATGATCCGAGCCGATCGAGTCGCGTATCGAAGGGCTCGTCGGGCGCACTTCCCCCTGACTGTGGGATGTGTGCTGCGGGACTCGATGGGAGGAGCGAGGGAGCTGGAGCGCGTGTTGTGTGCGCTCCGGTCTCCCCGGTGAGGGGCGGAATGAAGCACGCAAGCGGCGCGATCCTCGTGCTCCTGGCCAGTTCGGCCATGGCGCAACTGCCTGTGCCGACGTTCTGGTCGTGGAAGCGCCCGGATCTCAACCCCCCGGTCTCGACCAGCCCACACATCCGCCAGCTGGTGCGCATCAACGTGTCGTTCCAGACACCCGAGGAAGCAGCGGAGCTGACGTTCGCACGCGCGCAGACCTACGGCGGGGATCCACTGGCGATCAGCGTGGAGTCGCTGTCAAGCCCGGAACACAAGTCCGGCGAGGACCCGCTGCAGCCGTCGCTCGTCATGCACCCGGATGACGAGATGACGTCGCCAGCGACGCTGGACTGCTCGCAGTGCGTCCGCGCCGAAGAGGACGAGTGCCTCGAGTCGTACTCCGATGAGTTCGGAGGACGCTACGGCTGGCGCAGCCGTACGCCTTGGCATGATGCGGGCGTCGCCGCGACGGCGGAGTGGTTCGACCGCTTCGTTGCGCGATTCCGCGAGCTGCAGTATCCAGACCCGCCCAAGGGATTCAATCCGCGCAACCTGTCGCAACCGGTGCCGTCGGGACTTGAGCCGGTGGTTCCCAATCCACTGCGGTTTCACTTCGACAGTGAGGCAGGCACGACGATCTTCTTCCGCGCGTTCAACAACTGCGCGGTCGTCCAGGCGTACTACGCGATGATGGGCGACCCGCGATGGAACTCAGGTGAGCTGCTCGGATTCCCCCCTGGGACCACGATGGGCTCGCTGGTCCCTGCGTACGACCCGGATGATCCAGACCCGACGTACTACCCCGATCCGAACGTGCTTGCCGGCAACAACGAGGAGTGGCGCAGCTGGTTCGGCATGATCGATGCCCGGACCTTCGACGCCGCCATGAATGAGGCGGTGTACGGGCGCATCCGGCAGATCTGGGGCTCGAAGTGCACCAACTACTGGACGACTTGCCGCATCGACGGCCTGCCCGATCCCGAACTCGGATTCCGCTCGCGCTGGCACCAGGACCCGACCAGTTGGATCCAGACCTTCCACGGCTCCGGCGACATGCAATCACCGGTGCTGTATCCGCGCGTCGCTCCGGGCGATGATCCACTGCGGCGCTCGATCATTCACACACGTCACAATCTCGACTCGTGCATCTTCTCCGAGACGGCCGAGGGCATGGAAATCGTGCCGTGGATCAGCTGCATCGGGAACACGCACTACGACAGCGAAGACATCAACACGTGGGAGATGACCAAGGGACTGCTGCGTGATCAACTTGCGCTGTGCCGCGCCCGTGGTATCCGCGAATTCTGCATCTTCGTGGATGACGGTCGTTTCGACGTCGCGATGGAGAATCTGTCGTGGCAGGTCTGGGGTCCTGATTTGAAGCGCGTGGACCTCAATCGCGGCGCGAGCGATCAGAACACCCGGCCAGAGCGCCTGGCGGCGGTCTCGCACGATCTCCGGGATCCACTTGTCATTCGCGGCGTTTCGAAGCGCGAGGATGATCGGCGCAATCTGGCACGGTGCACGGCCCGCTTCGAGTTCACATCCGGCGACATGCCGCTGTGCGCCGGCGACATGGCGGGGCTTCGCGTGTATCTCTCCGCCCAAAGCGAGGGACACGACATCGACGTCGAAGTTGACATCCGCCAGGGCGGCGAGTGGGAGACGATCGTGCCGCTGACGCCGGTTCGCAGCCGCGTCGATGACGTCTCCTCGGAGATCTACGAAGACTTTTCGGGACGGCCTCGCACGCCATCACCGCTGGAGATCCGGGCGTTTACAGAAGAGCGGAAGATGCGGACGGTGCTGATGGCGTCGCACTTCAAGACGCCGAACTACGTATCGACGGAGCCCGTCGAGGTTCGTCTGAGCTTCAGCATCCCCATTGGCGCTCCATACAACGAGAATGATCCGCCGGTCGTGCACCTTGACTGGATCGGCCTCGCACTGATCGACCAGACGGACGAGGCGTTCACCGGCTGCCGCGGCGACATCGACGGCGATGGCGACGTGACGCTGTCGGACTACGTCGTGCAGGCAGGCAGCTTCGGCGCCAGCGTGTGCCAGTGGACGGCCGGAGACCTTGATGGTGACGGCGTGGTCGGGCTCGGTGACTTTACCGTGCTGGTCAACAACTTCGGCTGTGACTGATCGAATCGCGACGGCCCGGCCGCTCGACGTCAGACGTCAAGCAGCAGACGCTCCGGATCCTCGATGCATTCCTTGATGTGACGCAGGAAGCGCACCGCGCCCTCGCCATCGACGATGCGATGGTCGTAGGAAAGCGCGAGGTACATCATCGGACGCACGACGACTTCGCCGGATCCCGGCTTGTCGGGATGCTCGATGGGGCGCCGAATGATGTTGTGCATACCCAGAATGCCGGACTGCGGCGGGTTGAGAATGGGCGTGCTCATCATCGAGCCGTAGACACCACCGTTGGAGATCGTGAACGTGCCGCCCTGCATGTCTTCGAGGGCAAGCTTGCCGTCGCGAGCCTTGGCTGCCAGCTCACCGATGCCCGACTCGATCTCGGCGAATGAGCGAGCCTGCGCGTTGCGCAGCACGGGAACGACGAGACCCTTGTCGGTGCCGACGGCGACCGCGACGTCGCAGTAGTCGTGGTACTCGACCTCGGGAGCCGAATCGCCCTGTGTGATGAAGGCGTTGACCGCGGGGTAGCGCTCCAGCGCGCTACACGCGGCCTTGATGAAGAAGGACATGAAGCCGAGGCGCACGCCGTGCGACTTCTCGAACTGTTCCTTGTGGCGCGAGCGAAGCTGCATGACGGCGGTCATGTCGCACTCATTGAATGTCGTCAGCATCGCAGCGGTCTGCTGGGCCTCGACCAGACGGACGGCGATGCGCTGACGCAGCTGGCTCATCCGCTCACGGCGCACGCCGCGCTCCGCTGCCGGAGCTGCTGCCGGACCGGGCCTTGCGCTGCCATTGCTTCCAGCCTGGATGTACGCGAGGACATCCTGCTCGCGGATGCGTCCACCGGGACCGGTGCCGGAGATGCCGGCGAGATCGACGTGCTTCTCCTCGGCGATCTTGCGGGCCAGCGGCGTGGAACGAACATCCGCGTCACCGGCGGGTGCCGACGCAGGAGCAGGTGTAGTCTGGGTCGCGGCGGGCGCGGGCTGGGCCGGCGGGGGAGCCGCGGCTGCCGGCGCGGGGGCTTCGGCCTCGGCGGCGGGTGCTGCGCCGGCGGGCTTCTCCGCCGACTCATCGATGGACGCGATGGACGCGCCGACGATGACGGTGTCACCCTCGGAGGCGTCGTGCTTGATCACACCGGCGACGGGTGATGGCAGCGGCATCGTGACCTTGTCGGTCTCGAGTTCGACGATCTCCTCGTCACGCTCGACGTATGCCCCATCGGGCTTGAGCCAGGAGGCGATGACCGCCTCGCTGATGGACTCTCCGAGCTGTGGGATGACAACATCCGTCGCCATGTCGCGCTCCGTGTTTCCCTAAGGCGATTCGACGTGCGAGTGTAGCGACCCTGTGCGTCGCGGGGGATCAGGCGGCGCCGGCCTGGGCGGACTCCACGACGCCGACGGCTTCCGACAGAAGACTCTCGAGCTCCTCGCGATGCTTGGAACTCGATCCGGTGGCGGGCGATGCCGACGCGGCTCGTCCGATGAACGGCAGATCCCATCCGAAGAGCTCACGCACGGACAGCGCGACGTGACCCCACGCGCCCATGTTCTTCGGCTCTTCCTGCACCCAGTACAGCTCGGCACCGGGATAGCTGTCCACGATCTGCTCGAGCTTCTCAGCGTTGAGCGGGTAGAGCTGCTCCAGGCGAACGATCGCGATGTCGGTGCGCTCGGTCTCGTTCCGGCGGGCCGCGAGGTCGTAGTACACCTTGCCCGAACACAGCAGCAGACGCTTGACCTTCTTGCGGGCAGCATCCGACGTGAAGGCCGGATCATCCAGCACTTCCTCGAAGGCGCCGTCGATGAGCTCGCTCGGCATGCTGGTCGCCGCGGGATGGCGCAGCAGGCTCTTGGGCGTCATGATGATCAGCGGCTTGCGGAACTTCCGCAGGACCTGACGGCGCAGCATGTGGAAGTGCTGCGCGGGGGTGGTCGGGTAGCAGACCTGGATGTTGTTCTGGCCACAGAGCTTGAGGAAGCGCTCGAGGCGGGCGGAGGAGTGCTCCGGGCCCTGCCCCTCGTAGCCGTGCGGCAGCATGAGCACCACGCCCGACCAGCGATGCCACTTGGCCTCGGCGGAGGCGATGAACTGATCGATGATGACCTGCGCGCCGTTGGAGAAGTCGCCGAACTGGGCTTCCCACGCGACGAGCATCCGAGGCGACGCGAGGCTGAAGCCGTACTCGAAGCCCAGCACCGCGAACTCGCTCAGCGGACTGTCATACACGCAGAACTTCGCCTGGCGGATGTCGCCATCCTCGTTGACGGTGCCGACCTCGCGGTCCGTGCCGGGCTCGCCCATCTCGACCATGTGGTTGAGCGGGACGTAGATGTCACCGTTGTCGAAGTCGCGCAGCACAGCGTGGCGCTGACTGAACGTGCCGCGTCTGGAGTCCTGCCCGCTGAAGCGGACGATCACACCTTCCAGCAGGAGCGTGCCGACCGCGAAGAGCTCCGCGGTCGCCCAGTCCATCGGGATGTTCTCGTCGATGACGCTCGATCGCTTCTGCAGCATCTTCACGAGCTTGCGGTGCGGCGTGAAGGACTCCGGCCACGTACCCATCGCTCCGGCGATGCGCTGCATGACCTCCTTGGGCACGCCGGTGTACACGTCCGTGAAGGAAAACTCGTTCTCCAGACCGACCCACAGGCGGTGCCCGGGATCGGGCGTCGGGTCCACGGGTGTTTCGCGGGCGCTGAGGTACGCGCGGTCGAGCTCCTCATCAAGCCCGGCGCTGATGCGCTGGTGATCGTCGTCCGAGATGACGCCCTGTTCGAGCAGCGCCTGAGCGTAGGTCTCGAGGACGCTCGCCTTCTCGCGAATCATCTTGTACAGCAGCGGCTGGGTGAACGCGGCTTCGTCGGACTCGTTGTGTCCATGCCTGCGGTAGCACAGCAGGTCGATGACCACGTCCTTCCTGAACCGCATGCGGTAGTCGAGCGCGAGGTTGATGGCGTGCACCGCGGCTTCGGGATCCTCACCGTTCACGTGCAGCACTGGGGCCTCGATCATCTTGGCCATGTCGGTGCAGTAGCGGCTGGAGCGGGCGTCCTCCTGGCCGGTGGTGAAGCCGATGTGGTTGTTGACCACGATGTGGATCGTGCCGCCGGTCCGG
>JBCBTA010000038.1:0-14047 GCA_039818905.1 Planctomycetota bacterium | reverse complement strand
CGAGGAAGGTCGCCGTCTCGCGGCCGTTGATCGAACGCACCAGATCACCGGTGCGGAGGCCGGCCTGCGCCGCGGGCTTGTCTGGCGCGACGTTGCCCACCACCGCAGGCGGCTCGCCCATGCCGACGAAGTACACCGACATGAACAGCACACCCGCCAGCAGGATGTTCATGATGACACCCGCCGACACCACGATCATCCGCTTCCACACCGGCTTGCTTGTGTAGCTGTCCGGCGCACTGCTGGTCGCGTTGGGATTGCCATCCTCCTGACCCAGCATCCGCACGTAGCCGCCCAGTGGCAGCCAGTTGAAGCGGTACTCCGTCACGCCAGTGCGCGCGAGCTTCTCCTGCGCCTTTGCCGCCTCCTCGATCTCGGCAGCACTCGCGCTCGGCGGCTCCTTCGAGAGCTTCTCCAGCTCCAGATACTCCGCTTCCGACGAACCTCGGCGAAAGCCCATGCACCTGCGCCACGAGAAGACCGCCGGGCCGAATCCGATCGCGAACGTCGGGGCCCGAATGCCCGCCCAACGCGCGGCGAGGAAGTGCCCGAGCTCGTGAATGAACACCACCAGCCCGAATCCGAGCAGGATCAGCATCACGTTCCAGATCGTCGTCAGCGATTCCAGCATGCGTGCATCGTAGCGCGGCGGCCGCCGCACTCCTCCATGCGCTTAGCCAAGCTCTGTCTGCACATACCGGCGAGCCGCAGCGTCGGCTTCATGGATGTCCGCCAGCGTGCGCACCGAAGAAACCCCCACGGCACGCAGCGCTCCGTCCACGAGGTCGCCGATCCGGCCGAACAGGATCCTACGATCCAGGAACGCCTCCACCGCCACCTCGTTCGCGGCGTTGAAGACCGCGCCGGACGTCCCACCCGCATCGATGACCTCGAATCCGAGACGCAGGGCTGGGAATCGCTCGAAGTCGGGCTGCCGAAACTCCAGCGATCCGAACTGATCCCACGCGATTCGATCGGAGCAACCCTCCACACGCTGCGGCGCAGTCAGCGCGAACTGGATCGGCGTGCGCATGTCCGGCGCTCCGAGCTGCGAGATGACCGAGCCGTCGGCGAACTCCACCATCGCGTGCACGATCGACGGCGGATGCACCAGCACGCCCAGTCGATCCGAGCCGACGCCGAAGAGCCAGTGTGCCTCGATCAGCTCCAGTGCCTTGTTCGTCAGCGAGGCGCTATCGACGGTCACCTTCGCGCCCATGTCCCACGTTGGGTGCGACAGTGCCTGTTCCACCGTCGCTTGGGCGACCTCATCGAGACTCTTGTCGCGCAGTGCGCCGCCGGAGGCCGTCAGCACGATTTTGCGCACCTGCTGCGCGCACTCAAAGGGCGGCGACGCATGGCCCTGCGACCGAGCCGCGAGGCACTGCCACACGCCGGAGTGCTCACTGTCCACCGGGAGCAGCCCCGCGCCGGTGCGCCTGCACGCTTCCAGCACGATCTCACCGGCTGCGACGAGCGTCTCCTTGTTGGCCAGCGCGACGTCGGTGCCGCGCTCGATCGCCGCCAGCGTTGCGGGCAGACCGGCGATGCCGACCATCGCGCCGAGCACGACGTCTGCATCGACCTCGTGCACCAGCCGTTCCGCGGCATCGGAGCCTCGGCGAACGTTCGTTCCGGCCGGCACATCCAGATCGCTGTCCTCATCGGCCAGCGCAACATCGCGCACACCGAGTGATGCTGCCTGTGACGCGAGCACGTCCGCGTTGCGCCCCGCCGCGAGACCGACGACCTCAAGACGGAAGGGCGCGGCTCCCTGGGCATGCAACCGGTTGATGTGCTCGACCACATCGACCGTCTGCGTCCCGATCGAACCCGTCGAACCCAGAAGGATCAGCCTGCGCGTGCTCACCTGGCGTCACTCCTCGCGAGATCTACTCGTCTCGATCCCGCTGCGACGATGAGATCGTCGGCTTGCGCCGCTGTGCGCCGTACAGTGTCCGTCGCTTCGTCGTCTTGACTTCCGGCGTCGGTCCGGACGTTGCGCTTGGGTCGGCCTTCGCATCCGAGTCGGACGCGACTTCGGATTTTGACGTGGACTTCTTCCGGCTCCGCGACTTCTTCGTTGCAGCCTTCTTGGTCGTCTTCTTCTTCCGGGCCGGAGCGGCCTCCTCGTGTGACGCTGCGGGCTCTGGCTCGTCCTCCGAAGACACCTCGGTCACCTTGCTGCGACGGGATCGCTTCTTCTTGCTCGTCTTGGCCTTCGACTTCGTCTTCTTCCTGGCGGGCGCCTTGTCCTGCGCCGCCTCCGGATCGACCTCGTCGGCGGCGTCCTCCGGGGCATTCGATGCCGCGGCTGCGGTCTCTTCCTCGGCCGGGGCCGCGGGCTGTCCATTGCGAGCCGCCAGTTCGCTCGGATCAAGATCCCACGAGTCGCCGCGCAGACCGTGCTCGTCCTCGACAGGCGGCTGCTCCGCCTCCGCCGGCCCAGACTCGGTCTCGGACGCGGATGAATCGGGCGCGGCGTCCGATGTCGATTCCGCGGTCTCCTCCCGGTCGCCGGACTTGCGACGACGACGACCACCACGACGGCGGCGACGACGCTTGCGCCCGCCACCCTCTTCCGTGGACTCCTCGCCCTCGGCGGCGCTCTTCTCGGGCGACTCCTCGGTCACGTCGTCCTGTTTCGGTGCGTCGTCCTTCGACACGTCTTCCGAACGTGATCCGCCACGACGACGACCGCCGCGACGGCGACGACGCTTCTTCTTCGGGGCGCTCTCCAGCTCTTCGTCGTCTCCCTCCAGCAGAAGCGGGAGCGGCTCGTGCTCATCCTCGAGCTCTTCATGCGTGACCAGCTCGAGCTCCTCGTGCTCCGTCAGCGTGTCCACCGCCCAATCGGTACCTGCCCCATCATGTTCGGCGTACTCCGGCAGCGCCGTCGGGATCTTCGGTTTCGGCAGCCTGTCGATCGTGACATCCGCGCCCGCTTCGTCGTACGCATAGAACATGAAGCGATCGACGGGAATGTCCTCGCTGACGCGCACCGTCACCTGCTTCTTGGACTGCACCTCGAGGCGCGTCAGCATGGAGCGCTTGCCGCTCAGCAACTCGCCCGCAAGTCGTGGCGAGACCACCAGCTCCACCTTGTGCACCTTGTCCTGGTCCAGCATCGCCGCCAGATCGCGCAGGGCATCGCTCGCCGCCGAACCGGGACGACGCAGCATGCCGCGGCCGCTGCACGTCGGGCACTTGGTGAAGTGCACGCTTCGCAGACTGCCGCGCATCCGCTGTCGCGTCATCTCGATGATGCCGAACTGGCTGATCGGCAGCGGCTTGGTCGCAGCACGGTCCCGCTTCAGCCGCTCGCGCATCCGCGATTCGATGTCACGCCGGTTGGAGCGCTTCATCATGTCGATCAGATCGCACACCACCAGGCCGCCGACATCGCGCAGGCGCAGCTGACGGCAGATCTCGTCCACCGCTTCGACGTTGGTCTTGTACGCCGTGGTCTCCGCGTCGCCGTGGCGGCGCATCTTGCCGGAGTTGACGTCGATCGCGATGAGGGCCTCGGCCTCGTCGATCACCAGCGAACCACCGGAAGGCAGCGGCACGGTGCGCTCGTGCATGAGCTGGATCTGCTCCTCCAGCCCGAAAGCGTGGAAGATCGGCGTCGTCCGGTCGTACCGCAGCAGCTTCGTTGTGGTCCGGGGTGAGACGATGCGCATGAACCGGCTGGCCCGCTTCAGCGCCGCTTCGTTGTCGATGACGATCTCGTGGAAGTCGCTCGTCCAGTAGTCGCGCAGGGCCCGCATCAGCAGGTCGCTCTCGGCGTACAGCAGGCGCGGTCCCTTGCCCTTGGACCGCCGCCGCTCGATGTCCTTCCACAGGCGCTGCAGGTACGCGAGGTCGCGCTTGAGCTCGGTCTTGCTCTTCTCGATGCCGGCCGTTCGGACGATGAAGCCGAATCCGTCCGGAAGCTCGAGCCCGTCAAGCACCTTGCGCATCTCGCGACGCTGGTCCTCATCCTCCACCTTGCGCGACACGCCGACGCGGTCCATGTCCGGGAGCATCACGATGAAGCGACCGGGGATCGACAGGTAGCTCGTCAGCGTCGGCCCCTTGGTGCTGATGCCCTCCTTGAGCACCTGCACGATGATCTCCTGGCCGCGCTTCAGGCACTGCTGGATCGGCGGCCGCTCGCGCCGCGGCGTCTTCTTGCCGATGCGCTCCGTCGAGTCCTTGTCCTCACCGGGGAAATACTGCGGGTGCAGGTCGGAGACGTGCAGGAAGCCGTTGGTCTCCTGCCCGAAGTCGATGAACGCGGCCTGAATCGAGGCCTCGACGTTCATCACCTTGCCGACGTAGATGTTCCCCACGAACGAGACCGCGTTGGCTCGCTCGGCGTGGAACTCCTCCAGGCGCCCATCGTCCACCATCGCCACGCGGCATTCCTCGCCGGGGACGTAGTTGATCACCATCCGAGACGTGCTGTCGGAGGCCTTCTTCCTGCTGCTC
This sequence comes from Planctomycetota bacterium, assembly GCA_039818905.1. Lineage (GTDB taxonomy): Bacteria > Planctomycetota > Phycisphaerae > Phycisphaerales > UBA1924 > JBCBTA01. The sequence continues at coordinate 9,574 of JBCBTA010000038.1, read as the reverse complement.
GTCTTCTTCTGGCTGCTGCTGGTCTTCTTGGCCATGTCGTCCTCGCTGGCGGCGAGGCGACCACCTCAGGACCGAGTTCGACACCGTGGAGCCGCCGGGACGTCCCGGTGCATGCACGTCCGTCGCCCGGCGCATCGCGCCATGGCCACGCAGGCTCGGGCCGACCATGGATGGTCGGCACTCGATCCATTCGCGCCCGCTCCAAATCTTGTCATCGAGTGTCGCGCTCTCTGCCGAGCCGTTGTGCTCGGCGTCCTTCTCTCACCCGCGATCACCGCTTCCCGGCATCGGTCGGCGGGGCGCTTACCCCTCCGAATCGACGCTGCGCCCCTCGAGGAGCTCAGGAAACAGGCGGCGGGCCTTGTCTCGCAAATAGGCGGTCACCTGCCGGTCTGAATCGAACGAGCCGACCGTTCGGGCCAGCCGCTCGCAGAAGTCGATATCGACGCTTCGGATCGCTCGCTTCAGATAAGCCACGCGACTCGGCGTCACGCTAAGACTACGCAGACCCAGCCCGATGAGCAACAGGGCGAATTCCACCGAACCGGCCGCCTCGCCGCAGCACGACACCGGCACGGAACGCCGCTTGGCGGCCCGGATGATCTCCTTCAGCAGCCGGATCACGCCCGGATGACCGGCCGAATACAGGTCCGCCACGCGCTCGTTGGTCCGGTCCACCGCCAGGGTGTACTGCACCAGGTCATTGGTGCCGATCGAGAAGAAGTCCACCTCCGACGCAAACGCCGATGCCGTCAGCGCCGCCGCGGGCACCTCGACCATCATCCCCACCGGGATCGCGCGATCGAAGGCGATGCCCTCTTCCTCCAGATCCTCCATGGTGTCATGCAGCATCATCCGCGCCCGCCGCAGTTCCAGCGTGTTGCTGATCAGCGGGAACATCACCTTGGTCGGCCCATGGGCCGACGCCCGCAGCACAGCCCGCAGCTGGCGCTTGAACATCGCGGGGTTCTGGAAGCAGTAGCGGATGCTCCGAAGACCCAGGAACGGGTTGCGCTCCGGATTCATCGCGCGCTCCTGGGTGTACTTGTCGGCGCCCAGATCGAAGGTGCGCAGCGTGACCGGCCTGCCCTCGGCCGACTCCACCGCTTTGCGGTACTGCTCGTACTGCTCATCCTCGGTGGGCTCGTGGTCGCTGGTCAGCCACAGGAATTCCGTGCGGAACAGACCGACGCCATCGCCGCCATGCTCCGTCACCGACTGGGCCTCGGCACCGAACTCGATGTTCACCTGTAGATCGATGCGCGTGCCGTCTTTCGTCTCCGCGGGCAGATCGCGCAGCTCCGCCAACGACAGCGCGACCTCCTGCGCTTCGCGCTGATACACGCGGTATTGATCGATCGTGGCCTCATCCGGGTTGAGGATGAACAGGCCGCGCTCGCCATCGAGAATCGCGAGATCACCCTCCTCGGCAACCTCGCTGACGCGCCCCATGCCCACGACCGCGGGGATACCCATCGCCCGTGCGAAGATCGCGGTGTGACTCGTCTGGCCGCCGGAGTCGGTGACGAACCCGAGCACGCGCTGGCGATCGAACGCCGCGGTCTGTGTCGGCGTCAGCTCCGGCGCAACCACGATCGCCGGCGATTCCAGATCCGCGATCGCCGACTGGTGCTCACCGATCAGATGACGCAGCACCCGATGATCCAGATCCCAGACGTCGTCCACCTTCGTCTGGAACGCCGTGTCGCTCATCTGCGCGAACATCGCGGCGACCACGCGGAACTGCTCCTGCACCGCGTACTCCGCCGTCACCCGCTCCTCCGCGACGCGGCGCAGCATCGGCTCCGTGATCGACGGATCGCTCAGCATGCCTCGGTGAAACGCGAAGATACCCGCGGCTTCGGACCCGAGCTGCTCCTCCGCCACCGCCAGCATCGCCGACAGTTCCTTCTGCGACGCCTCGATGGCATCGCGAATCCGCTGCTGCTCATGCTCCACATGCTTGTTGTCGATCGACCGGCGCGCAATCCGCCTGCGGTTGTCATCCAGCAGATACACCCGCCCGATGCAGACGCCTGGGGAGACCGGAATGCCTTCGTATGCCGTCATCGCGTGTCAGCCCGCCCGATCGTCGGGCGAACCATGTTCCCCTCTCCCGCCCAGCGGCTCAAGTCCCCGAATTGTCTGAACCCCCGTGCTTTGGGCACTCCACCCTTGACGAGCCCCGGTTTCACTGCTCAAATGACTTCGTAGCACGGAAGTCGCCGGGGAAGGCGCGAGAAAAAGTAGTAGGCAGATCATCCTCGCACCGCGGCGCACGTTTGCGCCGGCGACAACCGATGTTTGGCTTGGAATGACGACGCTAACCGGCATCCTTGAATGGCCGGAGCGCGCTGAGGGCCGAGTTCGCCAGCTCGGAGACACGCTCGTTGAGCACGATGACGATCCGTTCGTCCCCGTCGCACTCGGGCAGGTGTACCCCTTGCGCAACGGCTTGGAGGTGACCGTCGAGGTCATCGCAAAGAAGCCCCGCCGCAGACGCAGGCGTGGCGGTGGCAGCAATGGTGCGCGCCCACCGCGCCCCGTCGTCGAGCAGATCATCGCGATTGAGGGCATGCCGCCCGACGACTACGCCAAGCGCCGTCCCTTCGAGGAACTCTCCTCGATCGATCCGGAGCCGCGCTACACCCTCGAGTACCCCGGCTGCCCCGACTCCTGCCGCCTCATCGACCTCTTCTGCCCCATCGGTCGCGGCACGCGTGGGCTCATCGTCTCCCCGCCCAAGGCAGGCAAGACCACCCTGCTCAAGGACATCGCCTCCGCCATCAGCCGCAACTATCCCGACGTCGAGATCATGGCGATGCTCATCGATGAGCGTCCCGAAGAGGTCACCGACTTCCGGCGCTCCTGCCCCGCCCGCGTCTTCGCCTCCAGCAACGACCGCACCACCGAGAACCACATCGCCGTCGCGACCATGGTCACCGAGCGTGCCCGCTGCATGGTCGAGGCGGGCAAGCACGTGGTCATCTTGCTGGACTCACTGACGCGTCTCGGGCGCGCCTTCAACGCCAGCCGCAAGCACGCCAACTCCGGGCGCACGCTCTCCGGCGGCATCGACTCCAAGGCCATGACCGTGCCGCGCTACATCTTCGGCAGCGCACGCAACACCGAAGAGGCCGGCTCGCTCACCATCCTCGCCTCCTGTCTCGTCGATACCGGCTCGCAGGGCGATCAGGTCATCTTCGAGGAGTTCAAGGGCACCGGAAACATGGAGCTCGTGCTCGATCGCAAGATCTCCGAGCGCCGCATCTTCCCCGCGATCAATCTCGCCGCCAGCGGCACACGCAAGGAAGACAAGCTCCTGGATCCGCGCACCCTCGAGACCGTCACCGCCCTCCGCCGCCGCCTGCTCAACATGCCCCCGCCACAGCAGGTCGAGCAACTCCTCGCCGCCCTCAAGCGCTTCGAGACCAACGATGATCTTGTTGGGCTGAAGGGCTAGAAGAAGGCACGAAGGCACGAAGGCACCGAGGCACCGAGGCACCGAGGCACCGAGGCACAAAGAGAAGACAAAAGACAGACTGCCAACGGCGCAGCCTGCATCCTCACCCGCTGTCCCTCGGTGCCTTTCCCTTACCCAAACACCCCCGCCACCTTCGACTCCAGGTGACGCATCAGGGCGTCGCTCGTCAGCGGTGCGCCAGTGATCTTCTCGCACAAGTCGCCCGCGCTGTACATGCGGCCGTGGGCGTGCACGTTGTCGCGCAGCCACTGCAGCACATCGCCGAACTGCCCCTTGGCCATCTGGGCTTCGCGATTCGGAATCGCCGCGCCCATCGCTTCCCACATCTGGGCTGCGTACAGGTTGCCGAAGGTATACGTCGCGAAGTAGCCGATCGCGCCCATCGACCAGTGCACGTCCTGCAGACAGCCGAGGCGATCCTTCGGCACGTCGAGGCCAAAATCGCTCTTCATGCGATCGTTCCACACGCCCGGCAGATCCTTCGGATCCAGATCGCCAGCGATCATCGCCCGCTCCACGTCGAATCGCAGCATGATGTGCAGGTTGTACGTCACCTCATCCGCCTCCACGCGGATGAACGACGGGCGCACGATGTTCGTCGCCTTGTACACCTCGTCCACCGACACCTTCGTGATCGGCGCGCCGAGGATGTCCTGGGCGACAGGCAGTGCCCACTCCCAGAACTGGCGCGAGCGCCCGACCTGGTTCTCCCACATGCGCGACTGGCTCTCGTGGATGCCCAGCGAGATCGCCTCACCCAGCGGCTGCCCGAAGAACACCCGCTTGGGCAGGCCCTGCTCGTACATGCCGTGCCCCGCCTCATGCATGCCGCTGGACAGCTGATCCAGCCAGCCATCAGGGCGGTACCGATTCGTCAGGCGCACGTCGCCGGGACCGGGGCTCTCGCAGAAGGGGTGGGCCGATTCATCCACGCGCCCGGTCTGGAAGTCGAAGCCGATCGCCTGCAGCATGCGCTCGCAGAAGATCTTCTGCTTCTCGATCGGCGTCTCCAGCGTCGCGGCGGATGCATCCGGCGCCTTCGACGACCGCACCTTCTCCAGCAGATCGACCGTGAACGAGCGCAGCGGCGCGAAGATCTCCGCCGTGCGCGCCGCGGTCATGCCCGGCTCGTAGTCATCCATCAGAGCGTCGTACAGCTCACCGCCCCACGACGGAACACCGTAGCACTCCGCCTTGCGACGATTCAGATCAACCGTCTTCTGCAGCGCCGGCAGAAAGATCGAGAAGTCACTCTTCTCGCGGGCTTCCTTCCACCGCTCCATGCCCTCCGATGCGCAGCGGGCCAGCTCGGCGACGAGCTCCGTCGGCAGCTTGGTGGCCTTGTCGTAGTCGCGCCGGATCTCGCGGATGTTCGACGCCTTGGACGCATCGCCCATGACATCGCCGTCCGCCTCGCACGCCGCGATCAGCTCGCCGATCTGGGCCGACGTCTTGCGCTCGTGCACCATCGACGACAGCATCTCGAGCTGCTCCGCACGCAGGCCCGCGCCACCCGGCGGCATCTTGGTCTCCTGATCCCACGACAGCGTCGCCTCCGCCGAGTGCAGCACCGCCACCTGTCGAAGCTCACGCATCAGCTCGTCATACGCCGTCATCGTCGCCGTCGTCATCACACACTCCTCGCCCCGGTCAAAGCCTCGGTCGTCCCGCTCAATCATCCATCAATCGATCGCATGCTGCAGGGCCAGCAGCGCGTACGCCGTGATCAGCACCGGATTGTTCTCCATCCAGCGATCGTCCACGCTGCGGAAGCTGCCATCCTCCGTCTGCAACTCGGCAAGCCGGTCGATCAGATCGTTGGCCCAGTCCACTTCGCGCGTCGAGCCATCCGCATCCACCACCTCGAGACCACTGACGCCCCACGCATCCAGCGCGCGGCTGAAGGTCACCAGGTAGTAGTACATCCCGCTCATACCCAAACCGGGATTCTCCTGAAGCGTGTAGTTGCGCCCGATCCACGCGCGCGCGGCCCGCACACGCAGATCATCCCGATCGAGATCCGCGTAGATGTACGTCTTGAAGCCCGCGTACGTCATCGAGCCGTAGGCCCGCAGCCGGCTCGCTGTCGTACCGTCGCTCAGTGTCTCCTGTATCTCGCCGGCCTTGCTCTCACCAACACCCATCTGCTGCGCTGTCGGGCTGGTGGCGTAAATGAAGCCGCCCTGCTGCGAGCCCTCCGCATACGCCATGTCGTTGACGTCTTCGTGCATCTGCACGCGCTGCAGGAAGACCAAGGCCCGCTGGAACGACTCGTCATCGCAGTCCAGTCCGCTGTCGTGCATCGCCTGCAGCATGAGCGACGTGTTGCTCAGGTCCGCCCGGCCCTTGGAGCCGTAGCCGACGCCGCCGTAGAAGGGATGCTCGGCGGAGACCTGCTGCGTCTCGGGATGCTCCAGCGCGTCCTCGCTCCACTGCAGCCCCTTGAGAAACTGCTGGGCCGGCGCGATGGCGCTGGCGGCCTCCGGCGTGTTCACCCGCGACAGCGCCGACAGGCAGATTGCTGTGTTGTAGTTGGCCAGCACACGGTCGTAGATCCCGCCGCTCTCCTGACGGAACGACAGCATGAACTCCACGCCGCGGGCTACCGACGGATGCGACGCGTCGATGTCCGGCTCCATCAGCATGCCGTTGACGACCAGTCCCGTGATCGCCGGAAACTGAGGTCGCCCCTCGGGCATCACCGCCCAGCCACCCGTCTCCGGATCCTGCACGCTCTCGAGATACGCGATCGACTTCGCGATCATCTCGCGTGCCTTGAGGTACCGCTCCTCGTCCAGCGCCTGCGCCGGAGCCGCCCACAGCACCACCCCGCACACCGCCGCACCGATTGCCATCCGGAAGTTCATCGCATGTCTCCTTGCTCGCCCATTGCTGTACCGGAACCCGCAGCCGCGGCTTCCTGTTCCGCGCACAGCACGCGCGATGCGCCCACCACCGACGCCGTCTCGATCCGCATGGCGTGCGGCCCGAGCCGCAGCACCTGCCCACCCGCCTGCCGCACCATCTCGATCTCCTCCGGCAGGAATCCGCCCTCGGGACCAACGAGCACGCGAACAGCCGCGGCGCCGGTCGGACGATACGCCCCGCCCGAGCCGTCGCACACCACCAGCGATGCATCACCTTCCAGCGCGCGCTCCAGCGTCGTCTTGCCGCCCAGGTCCATGATCCAGGCGCGTCCGCTCTGCTTGGCCCCCTCGGTCGCCACACGCACCATTCGGTCCAGCTTGTTGGCGCCGGGATCTACCACCCCCAGCTTGGTGGCCAGGGCCGACCACGACGCCGCCCCAACCTGGGCAAGCTGATCGATCATCTTCTCCAGCCGAGGGCCCTTGGGCGTCGCGCCCATGACGTGCACCGCCGGGTGCTCCTTCTCGGCCCGCTCGCGGCACTCGACATCCACCTGCATCTCACGCTTGCGGGCGGAGGACACCACGCAGGTGAGCACATCGCCGGTCCCGTTCAGCAGACGGACACGATCCCCGACACCCACCCGCTTGACCCGGACCGCGTGCTCCGCCTCCGGACCGCCGACGGTCAGATGATCGTCCGAGAAGTCGAGATCGCTCACGAACAGCGTGTGAACGCCCATGCAGGCCCCTTCCCACCTCAGAAACGCGGTCGCAAGCCGCAGGATACCCTGCGCGCACGCCCTCACCCTTGAGTCGCACCCCGAGCACGTCGATCATCAGTCCGGACCCCTGCACTCATATGGCCTATCAGCCCGGCGACAACCCGAAGAGCGTCACCGCCTCACCGGAGGAGGCCGACGCCGCTGTGCAGCCGGAGATGCAGCCCGAAGCGCTCCTCGAAGACATGCAGCGCGATGTCAACGAGCTCCGCGACTCGGAGGATGAGGCCCTCGCCGAGCAGCTCGAAGAGGCCATCTCCCAGGCCGAGGCGGCAACCACCGAACAGGAGGACGCCGTCGAACCGGAGAGTTCCGACGAGGATCACGAACTGCTCGTCTCCGGCCTCGAGCAGATGCTCAGCGCCGCAGCGTCGTCTGCGCAGCACGCCCCCCAGCCCGTGGCCGAGCCCGCGCCCACGCCGACGCCGCCACCCGCACCCGCACCCGCACCCGCACCCGAGCCCGTCGCAGAACCCGCTGACGAGGCCACTGAGAAGGCCGAAGACGACGAAGCCTCCGCGGTCGCCGCGAGTGACACCGATGCACTCGCCGACAGCGTCGATGTTGAGGAGCAGCCACCCGCCCCCGACGACATCGATGAACCCGCACCGGAGCCCGAGGACACGACTGACGCGCCGCAGGCGACCAACATCGCCGACCTCGACGAAGAGCTCGCGCAGCGAGCCGCGGCGAAGATCACCGACGACGGCCTCGACCCTGTCCTCGACGACGATGCGCTCCCGGAGCCCGTCGCCACCGAGCCGTTGACCGAACCCGCCGCCGAGACTGCACCGGAGCCGGTTACTCCCGACGCCGCACCGGAGACCACTGGGGCGATGCCCGCGGCCAACGCAGTTCCAGAACCCGCCCCGGCGCCAGCAGCCGAACCTGCTGCAGAAGAAGCCGTCGCCACCGAGCAGAAGCCCGCCGCACCGCCATGGCAGCAGCGTGCGCTGAAGATCGCGCACACCACGCTCGCGGTCATGAGCAAGCCGCTCATGCTCGTCCCCCCGACCGTGCGGGACTACTTGGGGTGGTTCGCCATCGTGACCGCGTTCAACGCGCTCTGCTTCTGGCTCTTCGTGCTCTTCGGCGGCGGCTGATCGATCGCGCCGGGCTACACTGGCGCGCCATGGCTGACACACTCACCGTCGCTGTCTTCCACGAAGCAACCAACTGGGCCCTGCCCGACGCGCTTGTCGAACGCATTCGCGCGGCCGATCCATCGCTCACGGTTCGTCACGCGCGCAACCGCGCCGAACTGCTCGACGCGCTCCCGGAGACGAACCTGCTCATCGGCCTTCCCTTGACCGATGAGCAGCTCGAGCCACATGCCGAGCACATCCGCTGGATCCAACTCACGCATTCCATCGGCGACACGAGCCCCACGGTCGATCTCGCGTTGAGCCGCGGCATTCGGATCACCTCCGCCGCACCCTTCCGCGCAGCGCAGATCGCCGAGCACGCGATGGCACTCTCTCTCGCGCTGACACGACGTATCTCGACAGCAGTGCGGGCGCAGTCCGAGCACAAGTGGACGAATACGCGACTCGCCCAGGAAGTGCGCACACTCGATGGATCCACCGTCGGCATGCTCGCCCACGCTGACGTGCTGGAGCACATCGCGCGTCGCGCTCGTGCGTTCGGCGCTCGGACCATCGCAACCGGACCGTTCGATGCGTCGTCCGATGCTGACAGTGTGGATGAGCACTTCCCCATGGGACAACTCAATGATGTGATCGCACAGTCGGATGTTCTGATCATCGCGCTGCCACGCCTCGGCTCCACGATCGATCTCATCGGGAAACGACAACTTGGAGCCGCCAAGCCGTCAACAATCGTCATCGATGTCAGCCGCGGTGGCATCCTCGATCAGGATGCCCTCATCGACGCGCTACGCCGGGGCCGCATCGCGAGCGCCGGCCTCGACGTCTTCCGCACGGAGCCGCTGCCCGAAACGTCCAGTCTGTGGACGATGGCCAACGTCATCGTGACGCCCCACGTCTCCGGTGCGGCTCCCGGCTACTGGAAGCGGGCCACCACCACGTTCTGCGACAACCTCAAGCTCCTGGCCGCTCAGCAGCCCTTGATCGGCGAGCTCGACGTCGCCCAGTTCCAACCCGCGCGCGTGTGACGTGCACCCTGCGCTGCTGCAGCAGGAGCAGTGCCCCACGCCGCCGCACCGGCCGGCAGTTGTCGTCTTCTGCCTCATCGCCGCTGGCGTCGCCGGTGCACACACGGCACCCACACTCCTGCCTGCATGGACATGGCTTGCGATCGCTGTCGTCAGCGCGGCACTGAGCTTCATCCTGCCACGATGGGCTGTTCGACCGCTGCTGGCAGCCGTGGCGTTTCGGTGAGCGCATGCGAGAGGTGGTTGGCCGGTGTCGTGTGGGCGCGTGCGATACACCAGCCCGCGCCACCGGTGACAGCCGCGGCTG
>JBCBTA010000037.1:0-14068 GCA_039818905.1 Planctomycetota bacterium | reverse complement strand
TGCAGGTCGGCGGTATTCCCGCCTTCGGCACCGGACCGGATCAGCTCTTTGCGAGTGTGATTCAGCGGGTCGGCTACGTCGATCTGACGTCGGCATCGGCGCCGGACACCACCAATGTTGACGAGTTCCCGGGCTTCGGAGCGGTCGTCGATTGGGAGTGGCCCGCCGAGACCGGGTTCCTCGAGAACAACGACGAGATCACGCTCATCATGATCACGGATCCGTCGCAGGTCGGGCTGGGCCAGGCAAACCTCATCGCTCCCCCGGGTCAGCCGACGGGTGTCGATCTGGTGTTGCAGGCTCCCGACGCACCCCCGGTGCTTATCCCGCGGGTTCCGTCACCCGGTGCACTTGCGTTGTGCGGAATCGCTGGTCTCTCCCTGGCACGTCGTCGTCGCTGAGGTCGAGCAATGAAGCGTTTCCGCAGCCGTCATGACGGCATGCGGGGCAGTCAACGAAGCGTCGCATTGCCCAACTTCCACAGGCATCCGCTGTGGGAAGGGGTATTGTGCGGAGTAGGTATGGGCGTCATGCGCCGTTCCATCCTGGCGGTTCTCGCGCTGCTGCTGTGTGGCTCTGCCTCAACAGCGCAGTTTGTCCTGTTTAACTACAGGGCATGGAGTGATGTGCAGGCCGGGAACTACTTCGAGTGGTTCGATGAGCAGCAGCAGAACGTGCGGCGCATCGATCTTCTTGATGCCGGCGAGCCTCTGGTGCTGACGTACCAGATCGCCAGCGACTTCATGGCGACCGAGGATGCGGAGACGCAGGCCAACGCCGAGCAGGCGGTGCTCAACGCGCTTGCGAGCTGGTCGAACGCCACGGGCGGATTCCTGCAGTTCGAGCGTGTGCCGTGGGAAGCTGTCGAGAATGCGGACACGACGTTTCGCATCTACTTCTCGGGTCCGTCCGTCGATGAGTTTTGCCAGGATTACTGCCCGACCTGCCTGCCCTGCGCGGGACAGAGCGGGAATCCGATCGACCCGGAGGACAATCCATCCGGCGTGATCTTCGGATGGGGCGCGGACATCGATATCTTCTCCCGTCCGACTGGCTTCACGCTGGTGTCCAACGGGTTTACGTACACGATGTCGCCGCAGAACCTTGGCTTCGCCGCGGCTCACTGGACGGGCAACGGCATCTACTCCGTGGACATCTACCTCAACGAGGATTTCAACTGGACCACGGACCTCGATGACTTCGGGCTCACGCCGGTGCAGCAGGGTGTCGGGCAATACAACTGTGGCTGCGGCAAGCCGCACGTCGCGCCAAAGCCGGACGGCATTCCCGTGATTACGGAGACGCACGTTCTCGAGACGCCGGAGTTTCTCGAGGCGCGGATGGCCACTCCGTACGACATCGAGACGGTCGTGCTGCACGAGGTCGGTCACGCACTGGGACTCGCGCATCCGAACGAAGCGGGTGGCAACGGTGCGGCACTGCTGGACTCCTACGTCTTCGAGGAGCTCCCGAGCAACCAGTGGTCGAACACGGCTGTGATGCACGGCGGCTGGACCGGTGTGAAGCGCGACTTGCAGGACGATGACATCGGCGGCCTTGCATTCCTGTACCCGTCACTGATGTACGGCGATGTCGATGCCGATGGATTGATCTCGCTGCCGGACATCTCCAAGGTGCTGGACGTCTATCAGGGGCAGCAGCAGCCGGATCCCTACACGGTCAATCTTGCCGACTTCAACACGCGCAACGGCAAGATCGACATCGATGAATCGCAGCAGGTGTTCCTGTGGTTCTACGACCCCGCCAACAACCCGCCGGGTGAGGTTCCGAGTCAGTCGTTTTCCCAGGAAGGTGGTCTGACGCTGGCGGTGCAGACCATCACCGTCAGTCTGGTGGCGACGCCGAACGACATCGGTCTTGGGGGCTGCGTCGAGGTGGACGTCGTTCTGAACAACCCCGACGGCGTCAGTCTCTCCGGCTTCGACTTCTTTCTGCGGTATGACAACAGCGTTCTGCTGAACCCCGTGCGCCTCGATGAAACGGACATGTTCCCACTCGGATCGTGGACGCCAACGCAGGTGACGGAGGTCGTCCCGGGGATGGGCCAGGTTCGCGTGAGTCGTCTCGGCTTCTTCGCCGAGGCGCCGGCATCAGCGACTATGGCGACGATTCGATTCGACATCGACCTTGCATCTGCGGCGACGGTGGACGAAGTCACATTCGATCTGTTCGAGGTCTTCCTGGTCGCGCCTGATCCGTTCACGCACAACTTCGGACTGAGTGCGCAGTTCCCCGATGAGACACTCGTCGCCGTCGATCTCGACGTGGTGTCGTACAAGCTGGACAAGAATGCCGACGGCATCTTCAGCGTTGATGATGCGTACATGCAGGCACAGAATCCGACCGACACCAACAACGATGGCATGGTCACGGCCGAAGACACGACCGTGCTGACGAACTGGCTCCGCTTCACGGAAGCGGATGATGTTGCGCCTGGTCGCGTGCCGGAGGATCCGGGCGGCGCTTCCGAGCCGGTGCCGCCGCCACCTGTGCCATTCGACATCCAGCGGTTCCGCCTGCCGTAGCGGTCGAGCCGCTACGATGCGTCGATGGCACGATCCCGCGCATCCCGATCGATTCCCGAGAAGCTGAACGTCCTGCTGATTGGCGGTGGGGGGCGTGAGCATGCGCTGGCCTGGCGGCTGAAGAAGTCGTCGTCGGTCGCGCGGCTGTGGGCGACGCATGCCAAGGACAATCCGGGGATCGCGGGGCTGGCCCAGTCGATCGGGTTCGATTTCAGCATCCGTGAGCTGTACCGCGTGGAGCAGTTCTGCCGCCATGAGTCCATCGACCTGGTGGTGGTGGGGCCGGAGGCTCCGCTGGCGGCGGGCATCGCCGAGAAGCTGACGACGGAGCAGACCAAGGTCTTCGGCCCGGGCGCACAGGCGGCGATGCTGGAGGCGGACAAGTCCTTTGCGAAAACGCTCATGCGCGGCGCCTCGATCCCGACGGCCGAGGCCCGTGTGCTGAAGACACCCGAGGAAGCGCGGAGCTACCTGGAGACGCGGGAAGAGGCGCCGGTACTGAAGGCGTCGGGCCTCGCGGCGGGCAAGGGAGTCTTCCTGCCGGAGACCTTCGACGATGCGCTGGCTGCGGTCCAGCGCATGATGGTTGACAAGGAGTTCGGCGAGTCTGGCTCGGTGGTCATCGCCGAGGAGCGGCTGAAGGGACCGGAAGCTTCCGTCTTTGCGCTGATCGACGGCCGCAGCATTCTCCTTCTGGATGCGTGCCAGGATCACAAGCGCATCGGCGACGGCGACACCGGTCCGAACACCGGCGGTATGGGGGCGTACTGCCCAACGCCGGTGGTGACGGGCGACATGCTGGCGTTCGTGGAGCGCGAGATTGTTGTGCCGACCGTGGATGCACTGCGCCGGGAGGACATCGAGTATCGCGGCGTGCTGTACGTCGGGCTCATGCTGACGCCTGCCGGTCCGAAGGTGCTGGAGTTCAACGTGCGCTTTGGTGATCCGGAGTGTCAGTGCCTTGTGCGCCGCATCTCGGGAGACTTCGGCAAGCTGTTGTACGCGACGGCATCAGGTCAGCTTGAGGCACTCACGCCGAAGGATGTCGGCTCAACGGGCGAACATGTGTGTTGTGTGGTGCTCGCGAGTGACGGGTATCCCGGTCCATATCGCAAGGGCGTGCCGATCGAGGGAGTCGAAGACGCGTCAAGCGTCGAGGGCGTGACAGTGTTTCATGCAGGGACTGCTCGAGCGCAGGGCGGTGGCATCGTGACCAATGGCGGACGTGTGCTGAACGTCGTTGGCGCCGGCGCGTCGATTGAGGAGGCGCGGGACCGGGCGTATCGCGCCGCCGGCATGATCGACTTCGCGGGCAAGACCATGCGCACGGACATCGCCCACCAGGCGATCGGCGCGCAGGCCTGAGGCCCAGCGCACGAAAAACCTCCGCCCCTCGGGGAGGCGGAGGCCTTGCCGAACACGCGACTCACGAGCGCGTTACGGCAACTCGCTGCACCCGAAGTCCGCCGCCAGAATCGTGAAGTCGGTGAGATCGACGCTGCCGTCGTCGCTCAGGTCGCCAAGGCCGCGGCTCTCGCCGGCGCCGCTGGGCAGTCCGGTCGCACCGAAGTTGGACGCGAGGATGGTGAAGTCGGTCAGATCCGTGGCGTTGTCGCCGTCCACGTCACCCTGGCAACGTGATGCAGGTGCTGCGAAGCCGGCAAACTCCAGCACCTGCGGCGGGGCGGGGCTCTGACGACCGTTGGTCGCGACGAACATGGACCAGCCGGTGCCGCTGGACGACGGAGCGAAGACCATGTCTTGAAGCCCGTTGTTGTTCATCGGGAGGCTGCCTGCGAAGGTGAATTGTACGTGCGGGCTCTCAAGCGAGAGGGCGGTGATGAGATCTGCCTCTCCGATGTATGCGTGGCGCCCTTCCGGATCGATCGTGAAGTTCAGGCCTGCGAAAGACGCAGCGCCGACGCTCGCAGAGACATCAGCGATGGGGTCGTAGGTGTAGAGCCTGCCATCGGCGGCGCTTGTGTAATAGAAGAGGTCGGTCGATGCGACGTACTCGAGCGAAGTGGCATCGGGCTGGATGTTGTTGGAGATGAGGAAGGCATCACCGGTGTTGGGATCAAAGCGGTACAAGGCGCCGGGGACACCGATGCCGGAGGTGAAGTACATGTCGTCACCGCGACGGGCCATGCCGACCTCGGGGCCGGTGGTGATGCCCTGTGAGGAGAGCGGGAAGGCGAAGGACGGGCCACCGATCGGAAGGATGTTCATGGCACCCGCATCATCGATGGCGTAGACGGCGTTCGGCGCGCCGGTGTCGAGCGTGTCGCCGAATTCGATGTCGGTTACGCCGGGTGCGAATCCGCCCGGGAAGATGTTGTTGAAGAGGAGGTCGCCACTCTGCGCGGTGGTGAGGATGGAGCCGTCGGTTGCGGCGTAGATCTGGCCTGAGCGCAGGTCTGCGGTCAGTGCGACGGGGATCTCACCAGGGCCGGCAGAGTCAGCGACGACCGTGAAGCCGGTGTGCTGCGGCGAGAGATTGTCCAGCGCCAGGCGATCGAGGGTGGAGAAGACGAAGGAAGGCTCGGCGGTGGTGGTGTCGAGGATGTAGAAGCGAGCGGAGAGACCTTCGTCGGAGGACATGACGAGCGTATCGGAGGCATCGTCGAAGGCGAGGCCGACCTGCGTGTCGGCACCGAGCGTCTGGGTGAACAGCCGCTGCGTGAAGATGCCGGTGTCGCCGATGAACGTCGGGGCCAGACCCGGAGTTCCGGCATCGTCGATGTCGAAGGACCAGAGGTGGACCGTGTCGGTCGGGGTCTCCTCGATGGTGAAGTAGACGGTGCCGGTGTCCACGTCGAAGGCGGCACCGGTTGCACGGCCGATGTCGGAGCCGAGGTTGGTGAGGACGCCCGACGCCGTCTCCTGCGTCTCACCCTCCCAGATGCTCGTGATGTAGATCGTGTCGGAGATGTCACCGATGCCGATGAGTCGGCCCGTCGTCGGGTCGGAGGTGAATGCTTCGGGTGTCGCGGTGGGGAAGAGAGACGTATCGACGAACTCACGGTCGCCATCTTCGACGTCGTATCGGTGCAGCCCGATGGTGTCACTCGCCAGCGGATTGGAGTAGTAGACGGAGTTGTTGAGCGCAGCGAGCCCGCCGGCGATCGGGATGTTGCCGATCTCCGTTGTGAAAGCGGTGATTTGTGTCACGGTGCGACCGCCGAGATCGACGTCATAGAAGCTGCCGTCGCGCGCATCGACGGACCAGAAGCGTGCGTTGGGGACGTTCTGCGTGATGGGCAGCACTTGGAGCCGATCGATGAAGGTGCGGCTATCGGTGCCGCCGGGGATTGTGATCTCGATCTCGTCAACAGGCACGGCGGTGAGGTTGTTGGCGACGCCGTAGCCGGGGTCCATTGGGAGCTCCGGCACGTTTTGCGGCACGCTGTACGCATCAACACCGACCGAAGACCCGTTGTTGAAGCCCTCGACACGAACCTGGTCAAAGGCGAGGCCCTCTCGAAGGAAGGTGATGCTACCGAACTCGAAGTCGGCGCCGCTGAGGAGGCGAACGGTGAGGAAGCTGGTGCCGTCGGGGTTCTGATTTCCGACGGTGACATTGGAGAACAACCCTGCGTTGTTGACCTCGGTGACGAGTGGATCGCCGCTGGCGATGATCTCGAAGCCATCCTCGATGCCCCCGGGGAAGGGCGCGGGGACGGGGAAGGCGTCGAAATCGATGGTGAAGGCTTGTGCCGCGGCGTGCGGCGCGGCGAGTGCCACTGCGAGGATCGATCCGATCAGGCCGGGCGTCGGGATGCGGCTGTGGGTGCTGCGGTGCATGGTTGATCTCCCAGGTGTGAGTCTGCATTCGGGGGCCATCGCGGCCCTCCTCCCCGCACACGAGAAGCGGCTTCGAGAGGGGACACACGCCAGGTGAGAAGCGTGCGCATCACGCGAAAAAGGCCCGCCCCTGTGCGGGCGGGCCCTTTGTCAGACGTCGGATTCCGGGTTCAGGCAGCGCTACGGCGTGGGGCTGCAGCCGAAATCGGAGGCGAGGATGGTGAAGTCGCCGAGGTCGGTGTCTCCGTCGTTGTCGAGGTCGCCGGGGCACTGGGCCTGGGAGGGCGAACTGCTCTGGAACTCGAAGGCGCCGCAGTCGAGCATGCCGCTGCCTCCGATACCGGTGTTGAGGATGCCCGGGTCGTCACTGAGTCGGAAGTTGCCAGCGAGATCGGTCAGCTCGCCACCTCCTGCTGCGTAGATGTCGTAGTTGGCGGCATCGATGCCGAGGGAGCCGGGCGCGAGCCGGTAGTCACCATTGGCCGGATCGACGAACGTCGGGACACCGTCAATGTTGTCGCCGGTTGCGTTGGGGAACACGCTGCTCGTTGGGAGAATGATCGACCCGTTGACCGACGACAGGTTGTCTGACGCACTGGCGGTGAAGATGCAGTTGGCGAGTTGGACAATTGCGTTGGGGCCAAATGCGATGACATGATGGGTTTTTGCCGTGGCCCCGAATGAACAGTTGATGAACAGGCCAAAGGCGGGGCTGATGCCGTCCTGGAAGTAGATGTTGTTGTATCCGGTCTGGCTCTGCCCAAAGACACTGTTGAACGCCGTCAGTTGGCCTTCGAGCACACCGATGTCTGTGGCCTCGCCGCTGCCGGCCGCGTTGTTCGCGAAGAAGCAGTTCTTCAACGTGGCATGTGCTTCGATTTCAATGCTGAGAGCTCCAAAGGTTAGTGGGCCAGCGTCGTTGCCAAGGAATTGGACATCGTCAAAGGTGACCGATGTGCCGCTGCCAAGGACGCGAGCAGCGGCCCCACCGTCGCCGGAGTCTGCAAGCCCGTTCTGGATCGTGACGCCTTCGATGGTGCTCTCGTCGCCATTGCTGAAATCGAAGATCCGTGGAGCAAGAGAACCACCATCGATGATCGTGAGATCGGGGCCTTGTCCACGGATCGTGATGTCCCTGTTGTCGAGTATGAGGCCACGTTCCGTGAAGGTGTGCGCATCGAGTTCGAGGACGTCCCCGGGGTTGGACGTCGCGATGCCGTCTGCGATGGTGACGTGGTCGGTGCCCTGGGTGATGTTGGTGACGGGCGTGAACAATTCGATTTCAGCGCAGGCGACGCCCCAGTCGCCGCTGGTTCCCCCACCAGGGCTCACCGCGCAATTGCAGAAGAGCTTATTTTCGGCAAAGCCATTGCCCCAGTCGTCCCAGCGGATGAGGATTTCGATGGAGCCAGGGCTAAAGCCACAGATGACAGTCCCGAGAGAGCCGGATGGGAGGCCGTTCGCCGAACTGGGGTCGTCGACGAGAGCAACGACGCGGTCGCCGACCTCGTACGTGCTCTCGCAGACGCAGTCGATGACTTGCGCGGATGCCGTGTGGGCGGCGAAAAGCGTCGCCGCGATGAGGGTCAGGGTGCGGTGTTTGGTCTTCATAGGTGATCTCCTGCTGGGTGTTGTCTGGTTTGGGAGTGCGATCACCCCATCAACGGGAACTGGCGATGGGGGCCGACACGAGCCGCGGCAGAAAGTGAAAAAAGCCCGCCGATGAGGCGGGCTCGGTGTGACCGGGGGAGCAGTTGGGTGGCTTATGGCGTCGGCACGCAGCCAAAGTCCGAGGCGAGGATGGTGAAATCGCCGAGGTCGGTGTCGCCATCGCTGTCGAGGTCGCCGGGGCACTGGGCTTGGGCTGGTGAGTTGCCCTGGAACTCGAAGGCGCCGCAGTCGAGCATGTCGGTCGCGCCGATTCCGGTATTGAACGTCCCGGCGTCGTCATCGAGTCGGAAGAAACCGGCCAGGTCGGTCTGACCACCACCTGCGGCAATGTACGCATCGTAGTCGGCAGCATCGATGCCGAGGGAGCCCGGTGCGAGTCGGAAGTCGCCGTTGGCTGCGTCGATGAACGTGGGGACGCCATCGATGTTGTCGCCGGTGGCGCCGGTGTAGACGTTGCGGGATGCACTGATGGTTGCTCCGTTGAGCGGACGGAGACTGTCCAATGAGGGGGTTGCGAATGCGCATCCGACAACGTCCACGGATGCAGCCCCCTGTGCCAGGATGTGATGGAGTGTGGTTGTCCCTGCGAAGGTGCAGTTGGTGAATTGGCCACTGGCGGGACCGTCGGCGTTTTGGAAGTAGATACTCGTCGGTGCATTCTGGCTCTCGCCAAAGACACAATTGACCGCGGTGAGTTGGCTTCCGATCACGCCGAAGTCGGTCGAGCCACTGCCGCTGGTGAGGTTGCTTTCGAAGAAGCAGTTGCTCGCGTTGACGTTCGCTCCGAGTTCAACGCTGACGGCTCCGAAGGACAGTCCACCAGAGTCGTTGCCGAGGAAGTGGCAGTCGCGGAACGTGACTGACGTATCGCTGTCGAGGATTCGAGCAGCGGCGCCGCCGTTGCCAGAATCGGCGAGACCATTGCGGATCGTGATGCCTTCGATGGTGCTCTCGTCACCGTTGACGAAGTCGAAGATGCGCGGGGCGAGGTCGCCACCATCGATGAATGTGAGATCGGGTCCCTTTCCACGGATGGTGATGTCCCTGTTGTCGAGCACGAGGTCGCGCTCGAAGAAGGTGTAGTCTTCCAGTTCGAGTACATCGCCGGGACTTGACGCGGCGACACCTTCTGCAATCGTGAGGTGATCGGTGCCCTGGGTGCTGTTGTGCACCGGGAGGAGCTGAATCTCTGTGCATCTCACGAACCAGTCCGAGTTTGTACCGCCAATGTTCGCTGGACAGTCACAGAAGGAAGTGTTGTTTGCGTTGCCGTCCGTCCAGCCGTCCCATCTGACCATCAGCGAGATTCCAAAGGGACCACGAGCATCGCCGCAGAGCACAGTCCCCTTCGTACCTGCGGGGAGGTTCATCCCAAAGCTCGGGTCATCGACGAGGAGGATGACGCGGTCTCCGACCTCAAAGGCCCCGGAGCAGGTGCAGTCGATGGTCTGGGCCGATGCAGCCTGTACCGCAACGAGACTCGCCGCGACGATCAGTGTGGTGTGTTCAGTCTTCATGGATGATCTCCTGCTGTGTGTGTTTCGATGTGTCGGGTGCGATCACCCCCGTAGACGGGAGCTGGACCACCGGACCGACACGACACGCGGCAGAAAGTGAGAAAAGCCCGCCGAAGAGGCGGGCTTTGTGTGATCGTGGGAGCAGTTGAAGCGGTTACGGCGAGGGGGCGCAGCCGAAGTCAGAGGCGAGGATGGTGAAGTCGCCGAGGTCCGTGTCACCGTCGCTGTCGAGGTCGCCGGGGCATTGCCCTTGGGCGGGTGAGTTGCCTTGGAACTCATACGCGCCGCTGTCGAGGATGCTGGTCGGGCCCACGCCGGTGTTGAAGGTGCCGGTGTCGTCCGAGTAGCGGAAAGCGCCAGCGAGATCGAGGCTCATCCCACCTTCGTCGAGATACGCATCGGCGTTGGCCGCGTCGATGCCGAGGGAACCGGAGGCGAGGCGAAAGTCACCGTTGGCCCCATCGACGAAGGTGGGGATGCCGTCGATGTTGTCGCCGGTGGCGCCGGGGTAGACGTTGCGGGAGTTGGTGATGAGCGTCGCGTCGGTGGTGGCGGCGAAGGCACTCCCCGATGCGCTGTCATCGAAGACACAGTTGATGATCTCGCCGGTCGAGCCCGGGCCAAGGATGCGGATGTGACGCTGGCCGGTGACGTTGGCAAAGGTGCAATTCACGAAGAGGCCGCTGACGGGCATGCCGGCGTCTTGCAGCCTGATGGCGTTTTGCGAGGGGGTGCTGTCGGCAAAGAGGCACTGGATCGCTGAGACTGATGCACCGGCAATTGCAACGATGTGCGATCCCGTGGTGTCGGAGAAGACGCAACGCTCGAAGAAGATGGATCCCTGCTGAAGGTACACGGCGCCTGCGGGGGCTGTGCCCCCATCATTTGACTCGAATCGACAGTTCAGGAAGGTGACCGACGTGGCCCCACCCAGCAGGTCCGCGGCGCCACCGCCGTTGTCATCCGGCTCAAAGCCATTTCGGAGCGTGAGGCCTTCGATGGTGCTCTCATCGCCGTTGCGAAACTGGAAGATCGACCCGGCGACGTTGTTCCCATCCACGATGGTCAGGCCCGGTCCCTGGCCACGAATGGTGATGTCCTTGTTGTTCAGGAGGATGTCCTGCTCGACGAAGGTGTATGCGTCGAGTTCAAGGACGTCGCCGGCAACGGCCTCGGTGACACCCTCGGCGATCGTGAAGTGATCGGTGCCCTGGGTGATGTTTGTGACAGGCGTGAAGAGCTCGACCGCGGTGCAGGCGACGGTCCCGTCCGATGTCGTCCCGCCCCCGGGGGCCACCGGGCAATCGCATACGTTGACGGCGCCCGCCGAGCCGTTGGTCCAGTTGTCCCAGCGGACGAGGAGGTCAAGCCCGACGCCCGGCGGGGTCCGCCCGCAGATCACGGTGCCGATCGTCCCGGCGGGCAGCCCCGAGAGAGGTCCGGGGTTGCTGACGAGCAGCCGAACCCGGTCGCCGACCTCGAAGTCGCCCGAGCAGGCACAGTCGATGGTCTGGGCGGATGCGGCGTGGATGGCGAAGAGGCTTGCCGCAGCGATGGTCAGTGTGGTGCGTCCGATGGACATGGTGTGATCTCCTGCAGAGGTGAGTCGGGTTTGGGGTGCGATCACTTCCGTAGACGGGAGCTGGGGCACCAGGCCGACACGACCCGTGGCAGCAAAATGAAGAAAAGCCCGCCGATGAGGTGGGCTGGGGGTGATTGGTGGAACGACCGGCACCGGCTATGGCGTCGGGACGCAGCCGAAGTCGGAGGCGAGGATCGTGAAGTCCTCGAGGTCGGTGTCGCCGTCGCCATCGATGTCGCCGGGGCAGGCGGCCTGGGAGGGTGATGTGCCCATGAACTCGTAGGCCCCGCAATCGAGGACGTTGGTCGGGCCAGTACCGGTGTTGAAGGTGCCAGCGTCATCCCAGTAGCGGAAGGTGCCGTCGATGTCGAAGTCTCCGCCGCCAGCGTTGAGATAGGCATCGGTGTCCGCGGCGTCGATGCCGAGAGAGCCGGGTGCGAGGCGGAAGTTGCCGTTGGCGGGATCGACGAAGGTGGGGACGCCGTCGATGTTGTTTCCGGTGGCGCCGCTGTACACACAGCGAGCGGTGCTGACGATGGCGCCGGCAAATGCGCGGAACGCCTCCTGATCCCCGAAGACACAGTTGATCAGTTCGGCAGTCGTGCCTTCGCCACGAGATCTGAAGTATGCGATGTCGATCTCTGGGTCGGCGAACGTGCAGTTGACCAGCCGGCCAACCGAGGGGGTGTCCGACGCCGTCTGCACGTAGACATTGGAGAAACCATTGACGCCATCGCCAAAGACGCAGTGCAGCGCGTTGAGTCGTCCTGCCAACACCCCGATCGCGGTTCCATTGCCGTTTGATCTGGAGATGTTGCCCGTAAAGAAGCAACCATCGAACGTTGCTTCAGCCCTCTCAACGTACACAGCGCCAAATGACTCTTCGGTGGAACCGTTTCCGATGAAGTGACAATTCCGCATGATGACCGAAGTGTTGGAGGATTCAATCCGTGCGGCGCCGCCTCCGTTGAGACTCGTTGCGATTCCATTTTGAAGTGTCAAGCCTTCGACCGTGCTTTCGTCACCGTTCCGGAATGTCAACAGAGCCCCGGTGATACCGCCTCCGTCGATGATGGTCAGGCCGGGGCCCTGACCACGGATGGTGATGTCCTTGTTGTTCAGAACGATGCCTTGCTCGAAGTACGTGCGTGCTTCGAGTTCCAGGACATCGCCGGGGTTGGAGTCGGCCACGCCATCGGCGATGGTTGCGTACTCGGTTCCCTGTGTGACGTTGTTGACCACAGCGAGTCCGATGGAGGCGCAGTCCACCAGCCAGTCGCCGCTCGTGCCGACGCCGGGGTTGGTCGGGCAGTCGCAGATGGTGGTGACGAAGCTGTTGCCGAGGTTCCAGTTGTCCCAGCGGACGAGGATGGCTTGCAGCACGGTGCTGCCGCAGATGACTGTGCCGGCCGTGCCGGCTGGGAGAGCGTCGGCGCCGCTGGGATTGTCAGCGAGCGCGACGACGCGGTCGCCGGCCTCGAAGGTACCGGAGCAGGCACAGTCGGCTGCCTGGGCGGGGGTGCTGGCGGCGGTCAACAGGCTTGTGGCCAGGACGATGTGGGGCATTGCGTTCTTCATGGTGCGATCCTCTCGATGCGGGTGCGAGTGAGGTGTGTGTTCACTCCCCTCCACGGCAGAGGCGGCGGGCCGGGGACATGACTTGCCAGAGAATGAAGAAAGCCCGCCGAAGCGGGCTTTGGGGAGGATGCGCCGACCAAACCGAAGTGGTTACGGCGTTGGCACGCAGCCGAAGTCGGAGGCGAGGATGGTGAAGTCCTCGAGGTCGGTGTCGCCGTCGCCATCGATGTCGCCGGGGCACTGGGCCTGAGGAGGCGAGGTGCTCTGGAACTCGAAGGCGCCGCAGTCGAGGATGTTGGTTGCCCCGATGCCGGTGTTGGGCGTGCCGGCATCATCCCAATAGCGGAAGGACCCTGCCAAGTCGATGTCGCCACCTCCGGCGTTCAGGTAGGCCGTGGCGTCGGCGGCGTCGATGCCGGGAGATCCGGGAGCGAGGCGATAGTCGCCGTTCAGGGCATCGACGAAGATGGGTGCGGCGTCGATGTTGTCGCCGGTCGCTCCGGGATAGACGCAGCGTGAGATCGTGATGCTCGCACCATCGATCGCCTCGACACTATCAAATGTCTCGAGCACGCATCCAATCACGTCGGCATCTGCAAAGGTATTCCGCGTACCGACGTGGGACCGGAACGAAGTTCCCACGAAGGTGCAGTTGACCAGGCTGGCGAAGGATAGGCCGGCACCCACACTCTGGACGTAGACGTTGAAGTTGCCATTGACGCCATAGACGAAGACACAGTTCACTGCGCTCAGTTCAGCGCCGATGACACTGACGTCAGTTGCGAATCCATTGGTGCCGGTCACATTGTCTTGGAAGAGGCAGTCTTCCAGATTGAGTGTTGCCTTCGAGACCCAGATCGCGCCGGAGGACGTTCCACTTGTCTCGTTTCCGATGAAGTGGACGTCGTGGGCGGAGACCGTTGTGGATTCGTTTTGGAGCTGCATGGCTCCACCACCGGGCGCCCCGGAGACCAGTCCGTTGCGCATCGTCATGCCATCGAACGAGATGTTGGAACCCGCGCCGATCATGAAGATCGAGTCGCCGACGCCACCGCCATCGATGATGGTCTCGTCGGGGCCCTGCCCAAGAAATGTGAGGTCTCGCTCATTCAAGACGATGTTCTGCTCGTTGAAGACGTGCGCATCGAGTTCGATGACGTCGCCGGGGTTGGAGTCCAGCACGCTGTCGGCAATGGTGGCGTACTCGGTGCCCTGCGTGATGTTGTTCACCACAGCGAGGCCGATGGACGTGCAGTTGACGAGCCAGTCGCGGGCTGTGCCGCCGCCCGGGTTCGCAGGGCAGTCGCAGCTGAGAACAAAGGCCGGGCTGCCGAAATTCCAGCCATCCCAGCGAACGAGGATGGTCTCGG
>JBCBTA010000036.1:0-14075 GCA_039818905.1 Planctomycetota bacterium | reverse complement strand
GCTCACAAGACCTGGCTTGCGGCTGTCTGCGGAGCATCACTGCTCTTCGGCTGTACAACGAATGCCCTCGCGCTGATCGCGCTGGCTGACGTCATCACGATCACCGACGACCAGTCCTTCACCGAGCCAGCCGGAAGTGATGTCGATCTCATCCCGCTCACAGACGTCATCACCATTACGGGTGGCTACACCGAGCCGGATCAGAATGACGTTGACATGATCCCGCTGACGGACATCATCACCATTACGAGCAGGACGTTGATCTTCAACGCCGACATTCTGAGTGTGCCG
The DNA here is from genome assembly GCA_039818905.1 of Planctomycetota bacterium. Taxonomy (GTDB): domain Bacteria; phylum Planctomycetota; class Phycisphaerae; order Phycisphaerales; family UBA1924; genus JBCBTA01. Next base: position 13,784 of record JBCBTA010000036.1, on the reverse strand, counting down.
GGCGGATCGGGGATGGTCGTCAACGTCAGCGACGTAACGATCGATCTCGGTGGGCACTCGTTCGCCGGCGCGCCTGGCTCGAAGGACGGCATCATCGTGCTTCCCGGCTGTCGGAACGTGCGGATCGTCAATGGCACCATCAGCGGATGGGGCGGCGATGGCATCACCGTCGGGGACGGCAGCGAAGTGATCATCTCCAACTGCACGATCGAATCGTGCGGCGGAAATGGAGTCACAGTCCATGGCAAGGGATGCATCGTCGAGGCATCCACGATCTCGAATTGCGGCGAGACCGGCGTCTTCGTCGGACCCATGTCGCACGGGACTGCGATCGTCGGCAATCGGTTCGCCGGTCCGTTCGGCTGGGCTGCTATCGACGACTACGGCATCGGGAGCATGCTCTGGGACAACTCGATTCGCTAGCTCCCTTCCGAGCCGGTCCAACACACACTGGCTCAGCCCATCTTCTCTCATGCACAACACCCTCGGCAATTCACCGGGGGTGTTGTCCTTTGGTCTTCGTGTCGCTCAGACCGCTCTCCTCGTCGCGCTTGTGTCACGCTCACGTGGCATCAGGACGGCTGATCGTCTTCGTCTCATCCTTGGAGCAGAAACAGCAATGCGCAGGCGCAAGGGCAACGGAGCACGGAGCACGGAGCACGGAGCATTCCACTGGATATGACGCAGATTAGATGCGTTGCTGACTAGCCCGCACGCCGGCGTGTGCCACACATCGCGGCACCAACGATGCTGCAGAGCAGTGACGCGCTGGGGGAAGGTATGAAAGTCAGGCCTTGGACGTTTCCGAACGAGTACGGCCCGATTGCAGTACCTGCTCCGGTCATCGGGTCAATCTGGATGAGTTGACCAGACACATCATCCGCTCCAAACAGGTCACCGGATGACACATCGAAGGCGAGGCTGCGCACACCGGTGAAGCCCAATGCACCCACAGCTGTTGCAGTGCCTGTCGTCATGTCGATCGAAAGCAGTTGACCGGCATCTTTGTCAACACCGAAGAGCGTGTTCGCCAGCGGATCGTACGTCAAACCGAGCACGAATCCTGACCCGAGTGTGCCGATGACAGATGTTGCACCAGTGCTGGGATCAATTGATACAAGCTCGTCTGTGCTCGCATTGACGCCGTACAGAGAACCTGTCATTGAATTGAACGTCAAGCCCTGTACATCATCGGCGCCGAGCGGACCGATGACGGACGCCCCACCGGTGTTCGCATTTATGCTGAGTAGTGAGTCGGTCGATACGTCGATCCCGAAGAGCGTGCCGGTCAGCGCGTCGTACGCAAGGGCTGTTGGAGCAAGGACTCCAAGGGGACCAATCGACACTGCGGCACCCGAAGACGTATCGAAACGGATGAGCTGGTCAGTCGCGTTATCTACCCCCAAGAGCACTGGCTGGGCATGGGCCTCGGATGCAGCCAGAGCCAAAAGAACGCAAGAACAGACACTGATCAAGTCGTGACGCATTGCTCTCCTCCTGGACAGGCCTCCCCAGGCCTGGAATGTGTTCTCCCACTGGAGAGCATACACGACCCATCAGGCGTCGAGGCGCGTTGGCCGTCTGACTGCTGTGGTGGTCGTAATGGACACAGGGCGACCGCCGCGATTCTGAAAGCCTCACACACGGATGCCGTGCGTTGGAGTGCTCGCGTTCTGCCCGTGGCTTGCATCACCGCGCGTCCGGTTCAGCTGTCAAGCTGATCCAACAGCACCTCGACGGCCTTCTCAATCTGAGTGTCGCGGCCGTTGGTCGCCGACTCCGGATCAAGGTTGATGCGGTGGTCGGGCTCGAGCTGCTGATTCTCCAAGTAGTTGCCGTCGCGATCCTTGATGCCGACCTGGGGGATGCCGAAGACGATGTCACCGGTAAACAGTCGTTCCCACCAGACGGCGGTACCGGTACCGGGAACAGGCATGCCGACCGTCTCGCCGATGCCGAGCTCGGAGTAGGTCCATGGGAAGATGTGGGCATCGGAGTAGTTGCTCTCGCTCATGACGACGATGGAGGGCTTGTTCCATCGCGTGATCGGGTCGCCCGCGTAGGTCACCCCCGGGTTGAGATCGGTGCGGGGGTGCAGAGACATGTAGTTCGGGCCCGACAGGAAATTGGCGAGGTCGTCGCTGAGCCAACCGCCACCGTTAAAACGTGAGTCCACGATGATGGCGTCCTTGTCGAAGTGCTTGCCCAGGACCTGCTCGTAGAAGGAGCGGAATGATGCATCGTTCATGCCGCGAACATGGGCGTAGCCGAGGCGGCCACCCGAGAGTTCCTCGACAAGCGCCTCCCGCGTGCGCACCCAGCGCTCATAGAGCAGCTGATTCTGTGCGCCAAGCGAAACTGGCTTGACGACGATGTCCTCCTCCGGTCCGTCGTTGGTCTGCACCGTGATCCGCACGCGCTCGCCGGCCTTGCTGTCGAGCAGCTCGTAGTAGTTCACGTCGCCATCGATGCGCTCGCCGTCGATCGCGAGGATCACCGTGCCGGCCTCGACCGTCTCGTACTTCGCGCGATCGAGCGGCCCGTTGACCAGCACCTCGGCGATTCGTCGTCCGGGGCCGGCGTAGTCCTGGTCGTAGATGACGCCGAGCGCTGCGGTGGAGGCGCTGCCCGGGCCGCCGGGCTCGCCGCCGAAGCCACCGGTGTGGGACGCATTCAGTTCGCCAAGCATCTCGGAGAGCACGGACGAGAACTCGTCCGCCGTGTGCACACCATCGAGCTTCGGCGCGTACTGATCGCGGTAGAAAGCCCAGTCCACGCCGTGCATATCCGGGCGATAGAACTTCTTCTTCGTCTGTCGCCAGACATGCGCAAAGTTGTGCGCACGCTCCGCGGCGTGATCGATGACCATCTCCGCCGCGAACGTGATCGGGGTGCGCTCTCCGGAGTCAGTGGAGATCTTGGAGAGCGAGCCGTCGGCGAGCAGGTAGATGGTCGAGCCATCCTCGGACATCTCCATGGAGGCGCCGCCGGTCCCGAGCTTCGCCAACAGGGTCGTGGAGCGGTCCTGGAAGTCCTGCTTCCAGAGGTCGTATCCATCCTCGAAAGAGGCGAGGTAGTACAAGGCCTTGCCATCCGGAGCCATCGCGAAGTCGCCCAGCGCGGACGCATGCCGCGTCAGGCGGGCGGTGCGGGTGTCCAGCCCCTGCTCCTCGACCTCCAGCGGCTCGGGCGCTTCCTCTTCGTCGTCGGCTTCGTTGTCGGCTTCGTCGTCGGCTTCGTCGTCGGCTTCATCATCCGATGCGCCATCATCAGAGGCCTCGTCCGTTGCGTCCTCGTCATCGACTTCTTCGTCCTTGGCCTCGTCTTCCTTGGCTTCTTCTTCCTTGGCTTCTTCTTCCTTGGCCTCTTCCTCTTTCTCCTCCATCTCCTTCTGGAGCTCGTACTCCTCCTTCGAGAGACGGAACTTGTCGTAGGCGTCCTGCGTCAGGAACGTCGCAAGCACGTCGTACTCGGAGCCCCAGCTGCCGTGGGGACGCTCGCCGTAGCGAGCGGACGCCCAGATCAGTGCGCCGCCATCCATCGCGAAGCGCGGTGCGTTGTCGTCGTACCCGGACTTGGAGATGTCGATGATCTCGCCGGACCCGTCGGCCCGCACGAGGCCGGCCTCGCCGACGAAGACGCGCCCGCGGTTGTAGAAGTGCACCGCCAGCCAGTCGGACGCCGGGGCCCAGCGGAACCACATGTCACCGTCGGCATACGAGTACCAGTACTTGCCAGGCATCGCGACAACGCTCTCGCCGCTCTCGACATCGAGGACGCGGATCTCCTCGCGCTCGCGGAGATAGGCGACCTTGGTCCCGTCGGGCGACCAGCGCGGCTGGAACTCCTCATCATCCGTCGCGACCAGCGGCTCCTCGGCGAACTTCGTCGCGCTAAAGAAGTACAGTTCATCCTCATCCAGCGTGGTCTTGTAGATGTTCCAGGAACCGTCGCGTTCACCCGCGTAAACGAGCGATCGGCCGTCGGGGCTGAAGTGGACGGAGCGTTCCTGCTCGGGTGTGTCGGTGATGCGCTTGGTCGTTCCGAACTCAACGGAGGTCACGAAGACCTCGCCGCGAACGATGAAGGCGACTTCCTTGCCGTTGGACGCCACCGAGAAGTCGGTCGCACCGTCGCGCATCGTCGTTCGCACCGGCACACCCGCGCGACCATCAACACCGAGCGTGATATCGAGCCGCTTGGGATCGCGCCCGTCGCGAAGCGTGTACACGTCGCCGTGCCAGCTGAACGCCATGGTGCCGTTGTCGGCCCGGGTCAGATGGCGGACGGGGTGGTGCTCGAACTCGGTCAGCTGCTCGGGCTCGGCCCCCGGCTCCAGGCGCTGCTTCCACACGTTGAAGTCGCCGGAGCGCTCCGAGAGGTACACCATCTCCCTGCGCCCGTGCCACGACGGATCACGGTCTTCACCGGCGAAGTCGGTGAGCTTGGTATGCGTGCCCGTCTCGCGATCGTGGATCCAGATGTCGCGCGCGATCGACGATGTGTGATGCTTGCGCAGCGGATCTTCGTAGCCCTTGCTGTCCTCGTACAGGATCCGCGATCCGTCTTCGCTGTGCTCGGCGTTCACATTGGATGTCGTGAGCACCATGGTGGGCGTCCCGCCGCTGACCGAGACGGCGTACAGCTCGTTGAGCGCCCCCGACGGAAAGAGCGCCGAATCGACGTGATCGACACGCGACGAATTGAAGTACACCATCGACCCGTCGGCGGCGAAGTCCACGGGCCCGTCAAAGGCGGAGTGGAACGTCAGGCGCGTCGGCGTGCCGCCATCCACCGACATCAGGTAGACGTCGTCGTTGCCAAAGCGATTCGAGCTGAACGCGAGGGAACGCCCGTCCGGCGACCACACCGGGCTGGAGTCGAACGCATCGTGAATGGTCAGCGGAATCGCGCGGCCGCCCTTCGCATCGACGAGGTAGATGTCGCCCGCATGCACGAACGCGATCTGCGTGCCGTCCGGTGAGATGGCGGGGTTGCGGAACCAGTTGGACGAGACGCCATCCTGGGCCATCGCGGGCGCCGAGCACAGCCCGATCGCGGCACAGACCTGCATGAACAGACGGAAACGCATGATCGATCGCCTTTCTCTGCCGTGAGGCACGCAATCCGGGGGACTCACCCAGTGAACTCCAGCCGTGAATTGATTGAACTCGCCAAGGTAGCGGGAGTTGCAGCCCATGTCCTCAGGACGCGCTGGAACAGGAGCAAAGCCGCGCCCTCGGCTCTCAGGGACCACTCGAAGCTGGGGGAGGCGAGGTCGGAGCTTCAACTCCAATACCCCCACGCACCGCGCGTGGGATCGCCGTGCCCGCCCCTGCGAGCTTGATGATCGTGGCGACGAAACCGTGGGCGAGGCGAGGCGATTCGTCGTCGTTCAGATTCTTCGCTCGATCGGTTGGCGCGAGAGTGCGGATCCCGATGTTCCGACGTGTCGAACATCGCGATGACGGGGCACCCGCTCCACCTGAACGCAGCGTGATCACCTCGTGAAGCGTGCGGAGCGTCGCTCACAACACCGATCGATGGAGAATCCGTGAGCCCCTGAAAAACGGAGACAACAGCATCGAGGAGCGGTGCGTTCTCCATGTTGCTCCCGAACGCGATGAAGTTCGCCCCGCTCTCGGGAGGTTGAGTGCGAGGATTGAGATGCCGCTGGTGCTCGGAAACACCACGACGAATGGGGATGGCAGTGGCATCCGGGTCACGTGAGGTGTGACGACGACGCGAGATGTGCGCCTACCACCCTCGCCTACCCAGGGGACACCCACCCAGGCGGCGCGACGTGCTAAGTTATCAATGAGGCTCCGGTTGAATGCCCATACTCCTTTCTAGCAAACAAACGAAACATGGCAATATAGGTAGATGTCCTCCTTTTCGTAATGTTTTAATGGTGAAATCGTTGCGTGCGTCCGTCGAATTCGCTCCAGTGATCTGATCGTGCAACACTGAGTTGCACTGCTTCGGACGCTGGAGAGGAGAGAGCCGATGCCCGTCGATCCGACGCCATCGATTGTTGCAACACAACAGTTGTCGAAGATTCCGTTTGGCAGCCTGATCGGCTCACCGCTGAACGCGGCGATCCAGGCGCAAGCGCAGGCGGCGATGACGACCGTTGACTTCATCAACGCGGTCGGTCTGCAACGTGACGACAACGGGCAGTTGGAAGCCGTCACCGTCACGTTCAGCTACCAGGACGGCCGTACCGGCGTCACGAAGAACCTGATCGTCCCGCTGCTGGCGATCGTTCCTGTGCCGTACATCGGGATCGACACGATCTCGATCGACTTCAAGGCGAACATCTCGGCCGAGTCCAGTTCCTCGACGACAACGACATCTTCGCAGTCGTTCGAAGCCGGGGTGACAGGCAAGGCAAAGTACCTCTTCTTTTCTGCGGAGTTCAACGCCAGCTATTCGAGCAAGAAGGACTCGACATCGACTGCCGACTCGAAGTACTCGGTGGAGTACACGATGGACGTGCGCGTCCATGCGACGCAGTCCGACATGCCGCAGGGTCTGTCTCGGGTGCTCAACATCCTTGAGGAAGCGGTGGCGGAGCGCGATCCGACCGGTGAAATGATCATCACGCCGGATGGCTCTGCGCTCAACGCAGTCGATGAGCAACTGCAAGTGACACTCGTGGTGGTGAATGGCGCCAGCAAACCCATTCCCGGGGCGTCGATCTCGATTGCGTCCGGGGATGCGGCCGTCTTGGAGCCGAGCGACACAACGGTGACCACTGATGCATACGGCAAGGGCGAGATGCAGTTGATCTGCAAGAGCCTGCCCGCCTCCGGCCCGGAGGAGGTTGATGTGACATTCGAGTGCTCGCTGGGTACGGGCGAGACGCTGAAGGACATCTTCAAGGTCCGCGTGGGGTAGTGCTGTCGTGAGACTGCGCGGCAGAGGTCATGGAGGGCGGTGATGTCGGAGAAGCCCCACTCGCTTGGAGACGTGCTCGGATCGGTTCTGTGCGCGCTGAGCAAAGCGCAGTACATGTCCGACGAGTACACGTCGCGCCTGCAGAAGATCTACGAGAAGCCCGACAACCCGCTCAACCCGCTGGGGACGCCGAACGCGATGTTCAGTGAGGTACGGATGGAGCTGCAATATGCGGTCGCCGACGTCCGCGACCACAAGGAGGGCGACGAGCCACCGGATCTCATGGTCGATGTCGATTCCTCGACCTTGCGGGACCTTCCGGAATGGGTCGTCTCGACGTTCCACCTCACCATGCGGGTTGCAGATGCTGAACCGACCCGAGTACCAGGTCCTCAGGGCAGCGGGTCGGGAGGCCGCGAACCGTCGGACTGATCCGCTTCAATGTGAAGCCGGATGAGAGGAGCGCTCTTGGCGGGTGAAGGCAAGTCGAAGATGCTTCCAGCCGTCACGCTGGAAGACCTGTTTGCGATGCCGCTCTTGGCGCTGATCGACGCCGACGCTTACGCCGCGCAGTCAGCATACAGGTTCATTCGAGAGTTCGGCTTCGAACGGTCGCCGGACGCACCTCCCGATGACCTCGGTACCCTTCGAACGATCACGTTCACGTATCAACGAACCGCACCTGGCGGTGCTCCGGAGATCATGTCGGTCACGCTCCCGGTGCTGGCGTTGATTCCGCTTCCGCTTCTGACGATCAAGCAAGCCCAGCTTGACTTTGGCATCGACGTCATCGGTGTCGAATCGGAGGACGAAGTACAAACGGGGTCGCAGGCGCTGACTTCGGCGACGGCCATGTCGCAGCTCGAGCGATCGCGCCGGCCGGCGCCGCCACGGCTGCGTGGACGCCTGTCGCGCCCTGCGGGCTCGGCACGAGGCCGGATCGAGCCCGGTTCACTGACGGAACTGGGCTCCATGAACGTCCACATGCGGGTCAAGGTGGACGTTGATCAGGCGGACATGCCCGAGGGCATCCAGCAGTTGCTGAATCTGGCGACCGAGGCGGTACGGGCCGAGACGACGATCATGCCCACGCTGGGATTCCATCTGCGTGGCGACCAGTTCCGCTTTTCGCGTGTGGGAGAGAGGGTCGAGGCACGCGCATCGCTCCGGACAGCCAGCGGTGATCCGATCTCCGGCGTGACGATCGGACTGTCGCAGGACGCCGCCGGACTCTTCACGATCCCGAAAGAGATCGTGACAGGCTCCGACGGTGATTCTCGGTTCGACGTCGTGCTGGCTCGCATGCCGCCGGAGGTGCGGTCCTTCCGGCTGATCGTGGGGAGCACACAGGTCGAGGCGGGTGACTTCGGGCTCGTTGAAGTCATGGGAGAGTTGCAGGTCGAAATCGTTCGAAAGGTGAGGACAGATACATGAGTGCGATTCCAGGCAATGGTGAGAAGCGGATCGGAACCAAGTGTCCGAGTTGTGGCGCTTTTATGGCGATGCGTGTTGCGGACTTGTTGACCGGCGCCCCTGTGCGCTGCCAGACGGAAGGGTGCGGCACGGTCATGCGTGTTAATCAGCGTGCGTCGCGACAGGGTTTGCGTGCGATTGAGAGCTTTCGGCGCGACCTGCAGCAGTTCGAGTAGCTTCTGAGAGAGGGCGTGCATGGAAATCACCGCCGATATCTCTGCGAGGATCCTCTGGACACTGTTGCCCCCGCTCAACACGTGGGAAGATGTCAGTGGACGCGGCCGCCAGTATCCCGGTGTGCGAGAGGTCGCCGGCTTCTACGTCATAACCTGCGCGAACACGCTCGTGTATATCGGTGAATCGGGGCGACTCTCGAAGCGCCTCTGGGAGCACTTCCGAGAGACTGCAATCTGCGTGACCGACCAGGTGCTCTCTGACATTCGCTGTCAAGTAGGCACAATCGACCCGGAGTCAAGCCCCGGGCTTTCCACGCCAGCCGAAGACCAGATGGCGACGCCGATGCGGAAAGCGCTGGAGGCGATCTTCATTCAGTGGGCATTACAGCTCCGCCGAGGGGTCGAACTCCACAACACGCAGCGGTCCGGCTTGACGATGAACAATGCGCAGACGGTCATACGGATCGAAAGTCGTGGAAACGCAAACGCGATCCCGACGTTCATCCGAAACAGCACGCAGCAGACGCGGGGCTTGCGTGGACTCGATGTCACCGAAATGCAGGCCGCCCCGCAGTACAGCCATCGATACGAGATCCGACGCGCCCAGCGGAAGAGGGCTCGTGTGAGCGATTCGGACTCGGATGAAGGTGGCAGTTCGGCGCGGAAAAAGACGCGAACGAGACGAGGAGCAGCGGTGTAGCCACATTGGAGCTGACTGCTTCGTGAGTCGCCTTGTGTTCTCTCTTCGATGCACGTGTCGGCACGATGCGATGGCGGCATTCGAGCTCTGGCGGTACGCCCGAACCGCATGTCACGTGGCAGACAACCGAACCTCACCCGCAATACACGTCACCACATCACCCCCAATCCACACGTCGTCGCCGACCTGCTCGACGTAGACGCGACCGTCGCGGCCGAGGTTGGTCCCCTGCCGCGCGACGTACCGAGGCGGGGCCAGACCCGCACCAATCAGCCACTGCGCCATGGCGGCATTCAGACTCCCGGTGACCGGATCCTCCGCCATGCCGCTGCCTCCCGGGAAGAAGGCTCGGACCTCGAAGGCGACGTCATCCGGTTCGCCGGTGTTGGGGGCGATGACGCCGACCTTGCCGCGAGGACCGACGATGCCGATGTCGAGCCCCGCGAGGATGGCGCCGTCGGGTTTCAGATCAAGCACCTGCTCGGCCGAGCTGAGCATGACGCCGCGCCAGTTGGGGCCGTTGTCGCACCATGCGTGCGCATGGATGTCGCTGCGGGCCACGCCCAGGCCTCGCGCGATGAGTTCGACATCGGCGTCATCGAGCGGTCCGCTTCGACGAAGCGGCGGGGCCGCGAAGGACAGGCGCGAACCGTCGCGCCGGATGCGGACCAGTCCGGCGCCGCACTCCTGCACGATGATCTCCGCCGCGGGTGTGCCGCCGGCGCGCAGCCACGCGTGGCATGTGCCAAGTGTGGGATGACCGGCAAAGGGCAGTTCACGCCCGGGGCAGAAGATCCGCACGCGGTAGTCCGCGCCCTTCTCGCGTGCTTCGGGTGTGGGCGGCAGCAGGAAGGTCGCCTCGGAGAGGTTGGTCCAGTTCGTGAACTGCTGCATGGTCTCGGTTGTGAGACCCTCGGCGTCGAAGACGACGGCAAGCGGGTTGCCCATGTATGGCACGGCAGTGAAGACATCGACTTGTTGGAAGGGGAACGCTCTCACCGGACACTCCTCGAGTCCTGCCACACGTGACACAGGTCAGCTTCTCAGCGACTCTGCATCGGCCTGAAGTCTCTCATGACTCACTCACCCACATTCTACCTTCCACCGCATTGGATCCTGTCGTGTGGACGCGACGACGCAAGCGAGTAGTCTCTTGCCATGTCGGGCGATGCATCGCAGCAATCTGGCCCCTTCGATCTCGAACGTGCCATCTTCGAGAGTCTGCAGCGCGCGCAGGCGGGCGATGCCTCGGGGCTGCACGAACTCGCGCAGACCGCCCCACTCTCCGATGCCGTCACGGCGTCGCTGATGATCCTCGCCGAGGACCCCGGCAACCAGGGCGCGCTGACCGATCTGCATGACCTGCTCAGCGAACAGGTCATGGCCCCGGGGTGGCGGCACGCGGCTGCTGAACTCGAACCCGCCACTGCTGCACTGGAGCGTCTACAACGCCGGACGCGTGCGTCGGACCGCTTCGAGATTCGCGAAGAGATTGGTCGCGGCGGGATGGGCGCCGTCTACCGCGCATGGGATCGCGATCTTCGACGCAACTGTGCGGTGAAGTTCCTGGAACGGGCCAGCCTTGATGATGCGGGCACACGCCATCGGCTGGAGCGCTTCCTCGAGGAAGCCCAGGTCACCGGGCAGCTCGAGCACCCGGGCATCGTGCCGATCTACGAGATCGGCATCGGTGAAGAACAGCGGCTGTACTTCGTGATGCGGCTCGTGGAAGGCCGCGATCTGACGAAGCTCATGCTGCTGCATCGGGCAGGATCCAAGTCGTGGTCCACGACGCGCGTCATCACGGTGCTGCAAGGTGTCTGTGAGACCATGGCCTACGCCCATGCGCGCAAGGTCGTGCATCGTGATCTCAAGCCGTCGAACATCATGGTCGGCGCGTTCGCCGAGACGTACGTCATGGACTGGGGCATCGCCCGCCTCGTCGGCCAAGCGGCCCCCGAGCAGCACTCCAGCGGCAGCACGGTGTGGACCGATCGCGTGGAGCGCCGTCATGAACACGGCACCCCCTTCGCCACGCAGGAGGGCGACGTGCTCGGCACGCCGGCATACATGGCACCCGAGCAGGCCCGCGGCGAGCTCGATCGCATCGGGCCCGCATCGGACATCTACTCGTGCGGCGCCATCCTGTACGAGACGCTCACAGGGCATCTGCCGTACGTCGATCCCGGCACGACGCCGTCGCATGCAGAGATCCTCGATCGGGTGCGCAGGGAGCCACCGACATCCATCGACGCACACAAGGCGCACGCACCCGAGCTGGTGGCCATCTGCCAGAAGGCGATGGCACGTGAGCCGGAGGAGCGGTACGCATCGATGCGCGACATGGCGGAGGACCTGCGCGCCTACCTCGAGAACCGTGTGGTCCGTGCGCACCGTACTGGAGCCTGGGTCGAGTTCCGCAAGTGGTCGCGTCGGAACCGTGGCGTGGCCGCCCTCGCCCTGGTGCTGCTGCTCGTCGTCATCGCGGCCTCCTCGGGAGCCGCCCTGATCGAGAACCGTCGGGCCTCGGAAACCCGCCGCAACTTGGATGAACTGCTGGCCGCCGATCTGATTCGCTCGGCGTCAACACTGTGGCCGATCGCACCAGAATCGGCCCCGCGCATGACTTCGTGGCTCGTTGATGCGGACGACCTGCTCGCGAGGCGCGAACCGGAGCTGGCGGCCGAAGCCGCGAGAACGAGTTTCGATGCGGAAATGGAACGGCGGCGCGAGTTCATGCTGCGGCTGGCCGACCTGCTGCGCGATCAGCGCGAACTCGTGCGCTTTGCGCCCGACTGGGGACAAGCCACGCGCGATGCGTGCGACGTCGATCACTCCCGCGTTCTGATGACCAATCTCGACGCTTTCTACGCCGGCGAGATCGACACGCTGCAGCGCGAGGCCGCGACGTTGAGGCAATCGGGCTCGCGGGCTGCGTCGGACACGCGCCTCGCAGCCTTCGCTTCGGACCTGCAGACACTGAGCGCACTGCGCGAGGAGGTCGAGACTCGACGGGGTATCGCCGAGCGGCTCAAGGAAGTCTCCATGGCCGGGTACGCGGAGGCATGGAGCGAGGCCATTGCCTCGATCGCGGATCCAGTCGCCAGCCCCGCGTATGCCGGGCTGCACATCGAGCCGCAACTTGGACTCGTCCCTCTGTGGCGAAATGATGCGAGCGGGCTGTGGGAGTTCTGGCACGTGCTCTCCGGCGAACGGCCGGAACGTGGCGACGACGGTCGTCCGGTGATGCGTCCGGAGACGGGCATCGTGCTGATCCTCCTGCCAGGGGGCACGTACACCGTCGGTGCGCAACGCGACGATGCCGATGCGACGAACTACGACGTCAGAGCCGGCGTCGCCGAGCGTCCGTCGCGCGTGATCGAGCTTGCGCCGTACTTTCTCGCCAAGCATGAGCTGACGCATGAGCAGTGGCGACGGCTGAGCGGCGTGATGCCGCAGACGGAGAACTTCCCCGGCATCAAGACTCCGGGCAGCATCCAGCCGGTCACACGAACGCACCCCATCGAGCATGTGAGCTGGGAAGACGCCCAGTCGATGCTGGGACGTTGGAGCCTGCAGTTGCCGACGATGGCCCAATGGGAAGCCGCGGCACGGGGTGGCACATCGACACCGTCCTGGGCCGGCGCTGCATCGGACGCGCTGATCGGGCACATCAATTTTCTGGATCACTCCACTGTCGGGCTCTCGACGACACGACGCGTCGCACGCGAGATTCCCGAGCATCACGATGGCTATACCGACCACGCTCCGGTTGATGCCTACAGCGAGAATCCGTACGGCTTCTGCAACATCCTCGGAAACGTCTGGGAATGGACGCAGGACTGGTACGCCCCGGCAGCGCAGTTCACGAGCGGCGCCCAGCCCGAGACGGGTGAGCAGATCGTGACGCTCCGCCACTCGGTCACCTGCCGCGGCGGGAGCTACGAGACGCCGCTGCAGGACATGCGCGTCACTGCGATCGGGAAGCATCTGCCGGATGCGACGGGTGAGGATATTGGTGTCCGGGCTGCACGCGCGCTTTCTCGGACGGATCCGTCACGTGGCAGATCTCTCCGGTAGCGTGTTCGTTTGACCTCACGCTCACCCACGATCCCTGACATGGAGCCCATGCATGCAACTCGGCAACTTCTCTGTCAGCCTCACCGTCAAGGACATCGAAGCATCGCGCGCCTTCTACGAGAAGCTCGGCTTCGAGATCATCGGAGGTGATGCAACCCAGAATTGGCTCATCCTGCAGAACAGCACCAGCACCATCGGGCTGTTCCAGGGGATGTTCGACCGCAACGCCCTGACGTTCAATCCTGGGTGGAACAGGTCCGGTGAAGCACTGGCGGAGTTTGATGACGTCCGCGACATTCAGCAGGCGCTCAAGGACCACGGTGTCGAACTGATGCAGGAGGCCGGTCCCGTGGACGATGGGTCGGCCTCCTGCATCAGTTCGACACCGTGGTCCGGTGAAGCACTGGCGGAGTTTGATGACGTCCGCGACATTCAGCAGGCGCTCAAGGACCACG
>JBCBTA010000035.1:0-14185 GCA_039818905.1 Planctomycetota bacterium | reverse complement strand
GGGGGCCATCAACATGCTCGGGATGGCCAAGCGCTGCGGCGCCAAGGTGCTCCAGGCCTCCACCAGTGAGATCTACGGCGACCCGGAAGTCCACCCGCAGCCCGAGAGCTACAAGGGCGCGGTCAACACCATCGGCCCCCGCGCCTGCTACGACGAAGGCAAGCGGGCCGCCGAGACGCTGTTCATGGACTACCACCGCATGCACGGCGTGAACATCCGCATCGTCCGGATCTTCAACACCTACGGCCCGCGCATGCACCCCTTCGACGGCCGCGTCGTCAGCAACTTCATCCGCCAGGCCCTCGACGGCACCGACATCACCATGTTCGGCGACGGTACCCAGACCCGCTCCTTCTGCTACCGAGACGACCTCATCGAGGGCATCATCCGCATGATGAACGGCTCAGACGACTTCGTCGGACCCGTCAACATCGGCAACCCGGGCGAGTTCACCATCCGCGAGCTGGGCGAGATGATCATCGAGCTCTCCGGCTCCACGTCCAAGCTCTACGGCGGACGACCCCTGCCGCCGGATGACCCCAAGCAGCGTCAGCCCGACATCACGCTGGCCAAGGAGAAGCTCAACTGGGAGCCGGGCATCCAGCTCCGCGAGGGCCTCACCAAGACGATCGAGTGGTTCAAGTCGATCGACATGAGCGAGTACCGGGCTCCGACGCCGAATTATTGAGCCGCGGATCCCGTTCCCGCCCCGGCAGCCCGGGCAGCGGACCCCCAGCAACTTGACCGGGTTTTCGTGAACCGAGGTGGGTTGAGTTCGTACCATGCGGGTGCGTCGCGGCGGTGATGTGCCGCGCCGATCCGTCCGATGTCACTCCTTTGCAGCCTCACCGGCCCCGGAGCAGGGTGGTCCCGCTTCGGCCCAAGGTGCCGGATTGCCAGAAGTCCAGAAGGATCAGTCACATGCGTCTCCCCATGGTCGGAACCGGATACGTCGGCCTTGTGACCGGCACCTGCTTCAGCAACACCGGCAACGACGTCGTCTGCCTCGATGTCGATCAGAGCAAGATCGACCTGCTCAACCAGGGCGGCTGCCCGATCTACGAGCCGGGCCTCGAGGAGATGATCAAGCGCAACGCGACGGCAGGACGCCTGACCTTCACGACCGACCAGGACGAGGCCTACCGCGACGCCGAGATGATCTTCATCTGCGTCGGCACTCCCACCGGCAAGGCCGAGGGCGACGCCGACCTGAAGTACGTCATGGGCGCGGCGGACGACATCGCACGCGTCATCAAGGAGCTTGGCCCCAACCAGGAGCCAAAGGTCATCGTGGTCAAGTCCACCGTTCCGGTCGGCACCACGCACGCCGTGCAGGAACGCATCCGCTCCATCGTCGGCGACAGCATTCCCTTCGACGTCGCGGACAACCCCGAGTTCCTCAAGGAAGGCGCCGCGATCCAGGACTTCAACTATCCCGATCGCGTGGTCTGCGGCGTCGAGAACGATCGCGTCGGCGAGATGATGCGCGAGCTCTACGAGCCGTTCGTCCGTCAGGGCAACCCGATCTTCATCATGGACGTGCGCTCGGCCGAGATGGTCAAGTACGCCAGCAACAACTTCCTTGCCACCAAGATCTCGTTCATCAACGAGATGGCCCGCCTGTGCGAGGCGTACGGCGCCGACATCGCCAAGGTGCGCGAAGGCATGTGCTCCGACAAGCGCATCGGCAACCAGTTCCTGTATCCGGGTCTGGGCTATGGCGGCTCGTGCTTCCCGAAGGACACCCAGGCGTGCATCGCCATGGGCCGTAACGCCGGCTTCGATGCGCAGCTCTCCAAGGCCGTGCACGACGTCAACCAGCGTCAGCGCGAGCTGTTCTTCAACAAGATCACCGAGCACTTCGCGTCCGAGGGTGGCTTGGCGGGCAAGACCATTGCCTTCTGGGGCATGGCCTTCAAGCCGCACACCGACGACATCCGCGAGGCTCCGGCCGTCACGCTCATGCAGATGGCCCGCGAGGCCGGCGCCACGGTGCGCGGCTTCGATCCCGTCGCCGCCGCGAATGTCGCCAAGGAGAACCCCGGCGCCTTCGAGATCATCGACGACATCTACGAGTGCATCTCCGGCGCCGACGCGCTGGTCATCAGCACCGACTGGGACGAATTCAAGCAGCCCGACTTCGATCGAATGAAGGCGCTGCTGGGCGGACCGGTGATCTTCGACGGACGGAACCTGTACCGCCGCTCGGTCATGGACAAGCTCGGCTTCGACTACTACTCGGTCGGCCGCAGCCCCGTGCGGGCGTCGCGTCAGGTGCACTGATCGCGCATCGCTGATCGCTACAGGACCTTGCCGAGGAACTCCCGGTACATCGTGATGCCGGAGAGCAGCAATTCCGCTGCGCCCAGCGCGATCAGTCCGGCATAGGCGAGCCGCGTGCGCCCTCCGCCGACGAACAGTGCACCGAGCATCGCCAGCATGATGAGCACCGGCTGCTCGAAGTAGCGTTGCCACGCCGTCGCGTTGAATGACTGCGCGCACAGCCAGCCCAGGAATGTGAGCAAGACACCCAGTGCGATCGGGCCTCGCCCCGCGTCACGGGCCGCGCGGTACAGCAGCACCAGCAGCACGGCGCCGACTGGGGCGAGCAGCAGGAACAGCACCGTCCGATCGGCGACCTCCGGCACGCGCTCGACGACGCTCCAGATCCAGCCGTTGTCACGGAAGCGCTTGACGTGCGACGTCGGTGCGGCGAGCGCCGCAATCAACCCGATCATCGCGGCGCCCCACAGCACGGGATCCGCCGGGCGCAGTGACCGCATGGTCGGCCACAACAGCGGGATGTACGCCGTCCCGAGCACGCACACAACGCTCAGCCCGAAGGCGAACGCCGCGGGGTTCCAGCCTGCGCCGTGCTTGGCACGGATCTCGTCGTCGATCGGCAGCAGCCCGCCCCACAGCACGGCGAACACGCCCAGCAGCACCACCGGCATCAGCGCAGCGCACGCGCCGATGAACAGATTGGACCAGGTGCGAGGCGCGTCGTCCTGCATGCGCAGTGGCCCGGGGATCAGCGATGCCAACGGACTGCGCTGCAGGGCCGACCACGCGATGGGGGCGGCCGTCCACAGGTGCACCTGGCGGACAAGCACCCCCAGCGCGGCGTAGACGCCGGTGCGCACCGCCCGTGTCCGCGAGAACGGGCGGAGCAGCGCCCCGCCGATGGCGAGGACCACGAACGTCAGGGCCAGGTTGTCGGTCGTCATCCAGATGGAGCCGCCAAGCGTGTATGGGCTGAGCATCAGCGGCAGCACCATCGCACCCGCCGGCCACGAACCGGCGAAGGGGGCGATCGTGACATAGAGCGCAGCGATCAGCGCGAAGCCGAACAGCGCATTGGCGATGAGGATCCCCGCGCGGCTGCCCGTCATCCGATACACCGCGGTCTGCACCAGGTGATACCCCGGACTGGTCGCGGAGCGATACTCCACCACGTCAGGGCGGGGCCACTGCTCGTCCATCGTCACGATGACCCGCCAGTGGTAGTGGTCCTGATCCATCAGCTCACTGGGCCAACCCGCCTGGAACGCTGCGGGCACCGTGGTCCGGCGCGCCTCCAGCGCGACCATCGGACCGACGAGAAGCACAAACAGCACGCCGAGCAGCGCGAGCGGGCCCAGCCGTATCGATCTGGTGGAGGTGGTCTCAAGTTCCGGCACTGAACGTCCGTTTCGTTTCATCGCGGCGTATGCGCCACATTGTCAGTCATATCATGTGTTGGGTACTTCCAGGGGATCGGCACATGCGAGTATTTCCCATCATTGCAGCGGGAATTGTGTCCGTGGGCTGCATCGGACCCGCCGTCGCCGCGCCCTTGCGGACCATCGACGCGTCGGAGTACGAGCAGCAGTTGCAGGCCTTCTGGCTCGCCAGCGCCATCGCCAACTGGACGGGGCGGATCACGGAGGGCCAGCGCAAGAGTCCGCCCTTCTACACCGACGCCGACTGGCTCACCGTCGATCCAAACAACGGTCGTCTCCTGGACTTCGTGCTCGATCAGGATCCCTGGGGCGCCGACGACGACACCGACATCGAGTACGTCTACGTCCACC
The DNA here is from genome assembly GCA_039818905.1 of Planctomycetota bacterium. Classification (GTDB taxonomy): domain Bacteria; phylum Planctomycetota; class Phycisphaerae; order Phycisphaerales; family UBA1924; genus JBCBTA01. The sequence continues at coordinate 10,112 of JBCBTA010000035.1, read as the reverse complement.
TGGCGCACACACTGGGCCGAAACGAACTCACGCCGCAGGAGATCGCCGACGCCTGGATCGCGCACATCAACAGGTTCATCTGGGTCAGCAACGAAGCTGCTCGTGACCTGATGGATCGTGGCGTGCAGCCGCCGTCCACGTCCTCGACGACCGTCAACGGCGTGTCGCTCCGCATCGATGCTCAGCTCACGACGGAGATCTTCGGTGCCATCGCGCCTGGCATGACGACTACCGCGCTTGAGCTTGGTGATCTGCCGGTGCGCACCACCGCATCGTCGCACGCGGCCCACGCCGCCCAGCTCTTTATCGCGATGTTCGCCGAAGCGGCGACGGTGGACCGGTCACAGATGATCGAGCAGCAGATTCTCGAGCTCTACGCCAATGCCCGGCTGGCGATCCCCGACACGTCCAAAGCCGCGGACGTCGCCGACTACGTGCTGGCGGACTTCCTGGACAACCCTGACCTGACCGATTGGGAACGCACGCGCGATCGCGTGCATGAGCGCTATCAGGCCCTGCTGCCGGACGCCTACCACGGCTTCCCTTCGCCCGCGTCTCTCGGCTTCCGCTACCGCGGCTGGACGGAGTCGTCGGTCAATCTCGCCGGCGGACTCATCGCCCTGCTGTATGGCGGCGGGGATCTCGCCGAGACCATCCGCATCGGCTCACTCACCGGCTGGGACTCGGACAACGGCACGGCAAGCGTGGCCGGCGTCGTCGCTCTGCTCGTCGGGCCCGGCAGTGTCACCGACGCCTGGCCCGATGAGACATTCTCGGATCGATACGACATCAACCGCACGCGCGATGCGCTGCCCGACTACCTGCCGGGTGATCCGGATGCACAGGACACCTTCAGCCTGCTCGCAGAACGCATGATCCCGCTGGTGCACCGCGCGATCGTCGGGGCGGGCGGGCGTCACGATCCGATCGCCGATGCATGGATCCTCCCGCCGCCGCGGCGTGACAACCCGCTGACCGTCCTGCATGACCGCAGCGCCAACAACCGCGTCCGCCTCCTGGGCGGCGCGGTGACGGGTTCGTCTTCGGTGTCCAACGTTCCGACATCAAGCGGCTACGGCCGCAATCAGCCCGGACGGTTCGCCAACGGCATCGAATTGGACTACTCCGGGCTCGAACCGACCTCGAATACCACGCGTCCGCAGTACACCTCGCAGGGCTCGGTGGAAACGCCGGGCACGATCCAGACGCTGACCGTGAGCTACTCCATTCCCGTCGAGGCGCACACCATCCGATTCGTCGAGGGTGAGCACTTCCCGCTCGGTGCACTGTCGGCCGAGGGAGGCTGGTTCCAGAGCATCGGAGTCGAGGTGCTGGTGGGTGGGACGTGGCAGACGCCGACGGCGGCGGGTGCCGGGGGCGTGACGCAGAGTGAGACGCTCGACGCCGGACGCCCGTACCAGGTGATCGACTTCGTCTTCGATGTGCCGATCCAGATCGACGCGGTGCGGCTGCTCGGCCCCAGCGGCGGGGCGGACGGCTTCGTCAATGCGGTCGCCCTCGACGTGCTGAGCGCACCTTCTGCCGATCCTCCGGTTCCGTTCGACCTTGACTTCAGCGGCATACCGGACGTGGACGATCTCTACGCCTGGCATGCCGGTCCCGTCGATCTCGACGCGGACGGCGCGACGAACGAGGACGATCGCCGATATCTTCTCGCCTATCTCAGATGGCTGGAACGGACGGACACGCTGACGGACCGGTAGCGCCACCCACCACCCGGCCGCTTGCGCTGTCGCTGCTCAAACTCGCCAGGCCCAAGCAGTGGAGCAAGAGCGTCTTCGTGCTCATTGGCCCGGTCTACGGCCTGGGCGACATGCTCCAGGGCGGCGAGCGCGATGCCTGGATGGTCATGGCCGAGGCGATCGTCGCGGCGGTGGCCTTCGCGCTGACCTCCAGCGGCTGCTACATCATCAACGACATCCAGGACCGTGAAGCAGACCGCCTGCATCCACGCAAGCGGAATCGCCCGATTGCGTCCGGCGCGGTCACCGTGCTGCTGGCAATCTCGACCGCGGCGGTCCTGTTCGTGGCGGCGGCGAGCCTGCTCCTGCTGCTGGCGCCCCAGGCCCGGCCGTGGGTCGCGCTCACGCTCGGGCTCTACATCGCCAACGTCGTGACCTACTCGTTCTATCTGAAACAGAAGGTCATCGGTGATGTCATCGGCCTCTCGATCGGCTTCGTCCTGCGCGTGATGGGCGGCTGCGCAGCCGTCTCGATCATGCCATCGACATGGCTGCTCAACGTCACGTTCTTCCTGTCCATGTTCCTTGCCTTCGGCAAGCGACTCGGAGAGCGACGCACGATGCGCAAGGCGCCCGGTGGCGATGGCGTCGGGGCCCACCGCGCCGTGCAGAAGCTCTACACCGATGTTCATCTCCAGATGGCCGTCGTCGTCACCATGGTCGCCACGCTCATGACGTACGCGGCGTACGTCCAGACACAGGACGAGCGCTACACCGCGGGTTTCAACTTGCTGTGGCTGACACTGCTCCCGGCAACCTACGGCTTGCTGCGGTGCATCGTGCTGCTCGAGGCGGGGCGCTACGACGATCCGACCGAGATGGCCTTCAAGGATCGCGGCTTCATCGCCGCGGCCATCGCCTTTGCGATCATCACCCTCGGCGCGATGTTCATCGCGCTAGGCGGAAGTGGCTGACAGGAGCTCCAGCGTCGTCTTGGCAGCGCCGGCATCGATCGCCGCCCGCGCCCGCTCCAGCCCTTCTTCCAGTGTCGCCGCCGCACCGCCGACATGCAGCGCAGCCGCTGCATTGAGTTCGACGATCTCACGCGCCGGGCCCGGTGTCCCTCCGACGACATCACGAATCACGCTCGCCGCGTCCTCGAGTGTTTCAACGCGCAGATCGTCCAGCGTCGCTGCATGCAGTCCGAGGCTCGCGGGGTCGAGGGACGCACGCTGAACCGACGATCCGCGCTCCACATGGAACATCGATGTCGTGGTGGTCGATGTGATCTCGTCCATGCCATCATCACCATGTGCGACGATCGCACGGGCCGCACCGAGGCGCTGCAGCGCTTCGGCGACGAGCGCAGCCTTGTCTTCGGCATACACCCCGAGGAGCTGCCGTTCGGCTCCGGCTGGATTGGTCAGGGGCCCGAGCAGATTGAAGATCGTGGGGAACCCGAGGCTCTTGCGCGGGCCCACCGCGTAGCGCATCGCGGGATGATGGTGGATCGCGAAGCAGAAGCACACGCCGGCTTCCTCGAGGCACGTCGCCTGTGTCTCGGGTGATGCATCCACGTTGATGCCAAGTTGCATGAGCACCTCGGCGGAGCCGCGGCCGGTACGCGAGCGGTTGCCATGTTTCGCGACGCGTACGTGCACGCCGCCCGGCTCGCTGCCGGCGACGGCACCTGCCGCCGCCGCCACGATGGCGGCCCCGGTCGAGATGTTGAATGTCTTGGGAGCGCCGCCAGTGCCGCAGGTATCAACGAGTCCATCACGGGCGCTCTGGGCTACGGGGACGGGCGTCACGAAGGCTCGCATCGCCCGGGCCGCTCCGACCAACTCGTCCGTCGTCGGGCCGCGCGACGCCAGCATCGCGAGCAGGGCCCCGATCTGCGCTTCGTCGAACTCGCCGCGAAGCAGGGCGCAGAATGTCTCTTCCGCCGCGGCCTCGCTCAGCGAACCACCACCCGCAAGCAATCCAAGTGTCTCCTGCATGCCGTCAGCGTAGTCGTCGTGGCACTGTCATGTGGGCGTAGAGTGGAGGGATGGCAGCCGGCACGCACCACGCCTTCTGGACGATTGGGAACGGCATCGAGCTTCCGCTCGACCGGCCGATCATCCTCGGGATCGTCAATCTCACGCCCGACAGCTTTTCCGACGGTGGCGAGCTCGGCTCCATCTCTGCCGCCGTCTCCCGGATGCAGCAACTGGTGGAGGAGGGAGCTGCGATCCTCGACGTCGGCGGTGAGTCCACCCGCCCGGGTGCGGTCCGTATCGATCCTTCCGAGCAAATCGACCGTGTCGTCCCGGTGATCAAAGCTGCGCGCGCAGCGGGCATCTCCGTTCCCATCAGCATCGATACCACGCGGGCAGCGGTCGCCGAGGCCGCTCTCGATGCCGGCGCACAGATCGTCAACGATGTCGCTGCCGGGCTCGAAGATGACGCCATGCTCCCACTCGTCGCATCTCGCGGCGTGGGTGTCATCCTCATGCACCGGCTCCGTCCACCCGACCAGGACGTCTATTCGCACCAATACGACGAGTCTCCGGCCTACCAAGACGGCATCGTTGCCTTCGTTCGTGCATGGCTTGCCGATCGTGCGGCTGCCGCACGTCAGGCCGGTGTGCGCCGGGAGGGCATCGTGCTCGATCCGGGGCTCGGCTTCGGCAAGTCCGTCGAGCAGAACCTCGCGCTGGTGCGATCAACCCCGGATCTTGCGTCCCTCGGCTACCCGCTGCTGAGCGCCGCCAGCCGCAAGTCCTTTGTCGGCGCGATATCGGGCGTGGACGAGCCGGCAGATCGTATCGCCGGCTCGGTCGCGATCAGCGTCGCCCATCTGCTCGCAGGTGTCCGCCTTTTCCGGGTACACGATGTGCGTGCCCACGCCGAGGCCCTCGCCGTCGCCTCCGGGCTTGGCGGCACGGAATAGCAGGCTCGGCCAGGGTGTTCGTCGATGGCCTCGCGCGAGCGTGGCGGATACACTGGCCCTTCACCGACGTGATCGGATTCGAGGAGGTTTGACGATGGCCAGCGTGCATGTGCAGGAGTTCACCGACGCCAATTTCCAGGACGAGGTTCTGGGATCGGATCAGCCGGTTCTCGTCGACTTCTGGGCCGAGTGGTGCCAGCCGTGCCGCCTTCTTGCTCCGACGATCGACAAGATCGCCTCGGAGTTCGACGGCAAGGTCAAGGTCGGCAAGGTGGATATCGACTCCAACCGTCAGGTCAGCGTCGAGTACAAGATCACTGCCATCCCCACCATCCTTATCTTCAAGGGTGGCGAGGTGCAGAAGAAGTTCGTCGGCATGACGAACGAGGGCGACATCCAGACCGCCCTCAACGAGCTCGGCTAAGCATCCGACGACTGCTGTTCCGCTGATGACGGTGAACGCTGTGCCCATCCGCCGATCGCGGTCTGCTTCGACATGCGCACGACCCACACCAGCAGCGCCGCGCCGCCCAAGACCATCAGTGCGCTCAGCCATTGGCCCCGGCTCAGTCCGAGCAGCCGCTGGTGCGCCAGGTGCGTGTCGGGGAGGCGAACGAACTCGGTCAGGATCCGCCCCACGCCGTAGACCATTAGGAACCATGCGGTCAGCACGCCCGGGCGACGCGGCCGGCGCCACACGAGCCACAGGACGCCGAGCGTCAGCACGCCCTCGGCAATCGCCTGGTACAGCTGAGATGGATGTCGTGCGTTGAGCAGTGGGGCGATCTCCGCCTGCAGTTGGGTATTGCCGCCCTGGATCTCCTCGATCACCCTGCCGCACGCCTGGTAGAACTGCGCCCGTAGCCCATCATCATCGGCCGCCGCCAGCCGTAGGCGCTCCACCTGCATGGGTGTCCAGGTGAGGCCCGGTTCGATGAACCGACCGACGATCGTGTCGAGCTGCGCTGACCACACGACTTCGCCGGGCCGCTCCACCAGCTCCTGCGGGTACTTCACGCTCCACCACGGCGCGGGCTCGCCGGCGCGGGCCGCGATGCGCCCGAGCAGTTCACCATTCACAAAGTTCGCCAGCCGGCCGAAGAGCACGCCGATCGGCGCCACCAGGGCCATGCAGTCGAGGACATGCAGCGTCGTGGTCTTGTCCCGACGCGCAACCCACCACGCGGCGACCAACACGCCCAGCATGCCGCCATGGCTCGCCATGCCGCCCTCGTTCAGACGAATGACATCCCACCATGGCGGACTCGAGGAAAAGCCGATCAGCATGGCCGGCTGATAGAAGACGATGTACCCCAGCCTGCCGCCGATCAGCACACCCAGCGCGATCGTGAACACGACATCCGCCACGGCTTCCGGCGCAAGCTGAATCAGGCGCCGCTTCGCGAGCCATCGAAGAACGAGCCAGCCGCACAGGAACCCAAGCACGTAGGACAGCCCGTACCACCGGAGTCCGAAGTCGCCGGAGATCCGGAGGATGAACGGGTCGAGGTCGTGCAGCCATGCGCCGAGGATGAACACGCCCGGCATCGTACTCGGCAGCGGCGCCGCCGCGTAGACTCTGCCCGCATGTCGAACTGGCCTGACTCCCTGGTGCTCTTCGCCACGGTGCAGCTTGCGGCGCTTGGTCTGCTCGCGGCAGCACTCGCGTGGACCCTGCGGGTCGCGGGTGCACCCGGCGGACGCCATGGCGCCGCCGTCCTGGGTGGGGTGGTCGCGGGCATCCTGTTCGGACCCGGTGTCCTCGGCAATGTCGCGCCGGATCCGCACGAACGCATCTTCATCGGCGCCATGGAGTCGCGGGAGGAGCTTCGTCAGGCTGAGCGCCAGTCCCGTATCGACATCGAAGCGCTCCGGGCCATCGATGCATCACCCGCGGCGATCGACGAAGCCATCCTCGACCAGAACGCCTCACTCGAACCGCTCCGGGCCGCGGCTGACGAGGACCTGCTGGACCACAGGCGCGCGCTCGCCATCGGGCTCACCGTGGTCATCTGCACATCACTCCTGCTGTCGGCGCCGTTGCTTCGTCGGGGTGTGCCTCGCCGCGATGATGAAGCCCCCATGCCGCTCTCCACCGCGGCTCCCGCCGGCGCCCTGGCGACAGTCGCTGCGATGCTGCTACCCATGGCAATCGCCGTCGCGCTGATGCGTCTCGATCGTCCCGCAGCCATCGGATTCGCCGCATGCTGCGCCATCCCGGGCCTCGGCATCGCGCTGGGCGCATCGACATGGCGCATCTGCGCCGTCGCCATCCTGCTGATCGCAGCGGTGCTCGGCTGGCTACTGTGGGACGGACCGGCGCTGCTCGTCGTGATCGGCGCGACGATGATCGCTGCGGTCGTCATCGGACCATGGATGCCATCGTGGCGCAGATTCGCGTCGGGCGTCAACGCAGCATTCGTGATGCCGCTGCTGTGCGCATGGTCCATGGCGCGGTGCGATCCGCAGCTTCTCGCCGACTCGCGCGTCTTCTGGATCGGCGCCATCGTCGGCATCCTCCTCGCATCCGATGGCCGATGGGTTGCCATCGCGCTGGCTCGTCGCTTCTTCGCGCCTTCGGCCACGCAGCGCATCTGGACCCGATCAGCCGCGGCTGTCAACGCCGGGGCCGGATTCGCCTCGCTCATCACAAGCCTGCTGCTGCACTGGGAGGGGCTCATCGGCACCGATGTGCTGGCAGCGGTGCTTGTCGGGGTGCTGACCATCGAGACCACACGCAGCGTGCGCCCGCGCCTGGCCCGCATGCTCGACGGAGCCCGCTCAGGCCTTGACGACGATCGCGGCTGACTCGACCCCTGTCATCGCGTTCCGCGTGTCAACGATGAGCCGGGCGTGCGCGCCAACAAAGGCGAAGTCGTACCAGTCGTGATCCGTTGCGACGAGCACGAGATCGGTATCACGCAGTGTCTGTTCGCTCCACGAAGCGCTCTCCATCTGCAGATCATGTCGCCTGCCACGCCAGGTCCGCGCGACGAAGGGATCGTGATACGACACCTCCGCGCCGCGCTGCTGCAGCAGTGTGATCAGCTCGAAGCTGGGCGATTCTCGCACGTCGCCGACGTTGCGTTTGTACGCCAGCCCGAGGACCAGAACACGCGCGCCGGCGATGGGCGTCTCACCATGCTCGCGCAGGGCCGTCTCGCACCGATCGACGACATATCCGGGCATCAGCCGGTTGACTTCGCCGGCCAGCTCGATGAAGCGGGCCTGGGTGCCGGCGCGGCGGGCGCTCTCGGCCAAGTAGAACGGGTCGATCGGCACGCAGTGGCCGCCAAATCCCGGGCCCGGATCGAAGCGGTGAAAGCCAAACGGCTTGGTGGACGCCGCATCGAGGACATCCCACACGTCTAGCCCCATGGCGTCGAGCACGATCTTGAGCTCGTTCACCAGCGCGATGTTCACCGCCCGGTACACGTTCTCCACCAGCTTGGCTGCTTCGGCGACCTCTGCGCTGGCGCACGGCACGACGGTCTCCACGACCTGCTCATAGAAGCGTGCCCCGAGTGCGCCCGAGGCGTCGTCGATGCCTCCAACAAGCTTCGGGATCGTTCGCGTGGAGTGGCTCGTGCGCCCAGGATCCTCGCGCTCGGGGCTGAAGGCGACGAAGACATCATCGTGCGCGCGGACGATCGGGGTGAGGACGTCGCGCGTTGTCCCGGGATGCGTCGTGGACTCCAGGACGATCAGCCGGGGCCTGGCGTCGCCGGTGATGGCATCACGGATCGCACCCGCGGCTCGCTCGACATAGGTGAGATCAGGTCGATGGGCGTCGTCGAGGGGGGTCGGTACGCAGATCAAGATGATGTCGGCATCGGCAAGCGACGCGGGGTCGCTCGTCAGGCGCGCCCCTTCCGATGCGGTTAGTCGTGTGGGGAGATCGGTGCCCAGGTGTGGGAGGTAGTTCGTCCCGGCCTCGAGCTGCGCGATCTTCGCCGGGTCGTCATCAAGGCCAATGACATCGAAGCCCGCGCCGTGCACTGCATCGAGCAGCGGCAGACCGACGTACCCAAGGCCCATGACGGCGACGGTGGCGTCATGCGCATCAATCAGTGCATCAAGGTGTGCCGCTGCGTCTGGGAGCGCCATGCGAGCATTGGAGCAGAGGTCGCTCCGTCGCGTCGTCGGTCAGCTGCCGCCGCCAACGATGATGTCATCGAAGAGGTCGATGGTCGCGTCCTCAGATTCGAGATCGCTTCGGCCTTCGACGTGGTAGCGAACGCGCCGGAACGGGGAGTTGTCACCCTTGTTCAGGAAGATGCCGTCCCTGCCCGCCGAGTGCACGACCACGTCACCCTTGGCCTGGGCCGGAACCGAAGGCGAGAAGCCGATGTTCGTCGGGTCGCTGTCCGTCGCGGGGAGTGATGGGTTGCCGCAGATCGCCTCGATCGCGAAGACCCGGTCCTCCAGGGCCATGCTTGTCCCGACGAGGCTGTCCGTCGCCTGGTTGTTGGTGCGCCGGCGGCCGAGGCCTTCGGACGTGAGCATGCCGGCGTTGCTGTTCCAGTAGAACTGGCCGCGCTGCGCGGGGGAGGAGCCGGAGGGCGGAGCCTGCACCTGCGCGAAGCCCGCTTCCTGACCGGCAATCTCGTTGCGTGTCCACATGAGCAGCGGCGTGCCGAATGCATCGAGGATGTCCGGCATCCACTGGTTGTCCTCGAGCCCGGTCTGGCCTTTGGTCTCCAGTTCCGGTCGGAACTCGACGAAGTCCTCGGGAAGCGTGAGATAGCCCGGGCCGCCCTCAGCGCCGATCTGGCCGCGGCTCACGAGCACCAGGTTGTTGCTGCCCGAGGCGTACGGTCCGACCAGGATCAGATCCGGGGGCGTGTTGGTGCTCGGGCCTGCGCTGATCAGGTCGCTGTCGGTCACGACACCGCCCGCGAGCGCCAGGATCGCGTTTTCCATGTTGGTGAAGCCGCCGCCGCCCTGGTTGGGGTCGTTCGAGGCGGCGCCCATCTCCTCCTGCTCGAAGTAGCCCGGCGCCTTGCGCTGATCGGCCCGGTACTGCGACGCAGCGGTGTTGATGCCCGCGATCAGCGACTGCGTTGACGCACGCTTGGCAGCGTTGCGCGCTCCGCCCACAGCCGGCAGCAGGATCGACACCAGCAGCAGCACGATCACGATGACCACCAAAAGCTCCACCAGTGTGAAGGCTCGACTCCCACCCATTGCACGACCCTGCATCTGCTGCGTCTCCTGTCGTCCCACCGAGGCTCGGCGACCGCGCGTCCCGTCGCTCAGGACCGGATTCTACCGGCTGTCGATTCGCAGATTGGAGGGCGCGGGTTCCGACCCTGTCGGGGTCCGAGGGGGCCGAGTTCTTGGGGGTGAATCAGCCCCGGCGGCGGAAGATGCCCCGAATGCGACGCACGGGCGGCGAATTGTCGTCCTCGAAGTCATCGAGGGGACGAACGGGTGCAAGCCCGGCACCATCCATCACGTCGATCATCTCGTCC